>NZ_JAKKRV010000017.1:0-119099 GCF_025653985.1 Shewanella sp. SM69 | reverse complement strand
CCACACAGATTTGCTTGATAAATTGTTAAAGAGCGTTGACCACACACTGAGTTTTCAGCGGGTCAGGGCTGCGTATTTTACGCATTCCCGTTAGTGCGTCAAGTAGTTTTTTCAACTTTCTCAACACTCATCGTTTAGCTTGCTAACCGATGAACTGCTTGGCTTTCTTTGCTTAACTTGCGTTACGCTGTCTGCCGTGTCAGTGGATGCGCATTATAGGGAGATTGAGAAAGTCCGCAAGGGCTTTTTTGAGAAAAATGGATCTTTTTTTAATACTTTCAGTTAGTCACACAATACCCCCACTTTATCCTCAGACTTATCCACAAAATGGGTTTTAACGGTTAAATTTGCTACAGCGGCGGGTTAACTTTAGAGGCTATCGATAAGAATGAAATGATGTTCAATGGGGAATAACGACGATTAGCTATATAAAGAAGAGTAAGAATGTAATCCGGATGACATGGGAGTAAACGTGAGGCTTAATTCTAAATTAATGAAAAAATAAAAAGGCAACTTAGATAAGTTGCCTTTAGTGTACGTTTTATTCTACTTATTCAGTAGGCTTAATCTGTCAGCAGATTAACTTAACTTGCCGTGGCATTGTTTGTACTTACGACCAGAGCCACAAGGACAAGGATCGTTGCGACCCACTTTGTCACCATCACGGATCATCGGTGCTTGCGCAGTGACAGCTTCATGCTCATCACCACCGCCAACAAGCGACTCTGCCGCTGCGTGTTGATAGTCGCGCTGGATCTTGGCATCTTCTTCACGACGACGCGCTTCCATTTCTTCCACATCTGACTGAGCTTGCACTTGTACTTTCGACAGTACACTGATGACGTCGTGTTTCAAGGTGTTCAGCAGTTGTTGGAATAACTCAAACGACTCACGCTTATATTCTTGCTTTGGATTCTTCTGTGCGTAACCACGTAAGTGGATACCTTGACGCAGATGGTCCATCGCCGCTAAATGTTCTTTCCACAGGCCATCGAGCGTTTGTAGCATAACGGCTTTTTCAAACTGGCGTAGCACTTGTGCGCCAACCATTTCTTCTTTTGCCTTATACGCATCGCCCCAAGCAGTGATAATACGCTCACGTAGACTCTCTTCATGCAGATCGTCTTCTTTATCTAACCATTCTTGGATAGGTAATTTGAGCATAAATTCTTGGTGTAGACGTTGCTCTAAACCCGGGATATCCCACAGCTCTTCTACTGATTGCGGCGGAATATATTGATCGATTACCGCGCCAATTACATCGTCTTGGATGTTTTGGATAGTATCTTCAATACTTTCCGCATCCATCAACTCATTGCGCTGGGCGTAAACCACTTGGCGTTGATCGTTAGCGACGTCATCAAATTCGAGTAATTGCTTACGGATATCGAAGTTACGGGCTTCAACTTTACGTTGAGCGTTTTCAATTGCGCGAGACACCCATGGATGCTCGATCGCTTCGCCTTCTTCCATACCCAGCTTTTTCATCATGCCAGAGACACGATCCGAGGCGAAGATACGCATTAAGCTATCTTCCATCGACAGGTAGAAGCGTGATGAACCCGCGTCACCTTGACGACCCGCACGACCACGTAACTGGTTATCGATACGGCGTGACTCGTGACGTTCTGTACCTAGGATATGTAAACCACCCGCAGCAACGACTTCATCATGACGAATTTGCCAATCGGCTTTGATCTTGGCTTTTTGCTCTGCTGTAGGATTATCGAGTTCATCGATTTCCATGTTCCAGTTGCCGCCAAGCACGATATCGGTACCACGACCTGCCATGTTCGTCGCAATAGTCACAGAGCCAGTACGGCCAGCTTGCGCGACGATTTCTGCTTCTCGTTCGTGGAATTTAGCATTTAAAACTTCGTGCGGGATCTTTTCCTGCACCATTAAGCGCGCTAACAGTTCAGACTGTTCGATTGATACTGTACCCACCAATACTGGCTGACCACGTTCACGGCAATCCCAAATCCGCCATATCCTTACGCACCATTGGACGGTTAGTCGGCACAACGACTGTGTCTAATCCATAGATGTGTTGGAATTCAAACGCTTCAGTGTCGGCTGTACCTGTCATACCTGCCAGCTTCTCGTATTGACGGAAGTAGTTCTGGAAAGTGATCGAAGCCAATGTTTGGTTTTCGTTTTGAATGTGCACGCCTTCTTTGGCTTCGACAGCTTGATGTAAGCCTTCTGACCAACGACGACCCGGCATAGTACGACCCGTGTGTTCATCGACTATGATGACTTCGTTGTCTTGTACTATGTAATCCACATCACGTTCAAACAGCGTGTGCGCACGAAGCGCCGCGTTGACGTGGTGTAACAGGGAAATATTAGCTGCAGAATAGAGTGAGTCGCCTTCGGCTAACATGCCGCGCTCGATCAACAGGTTTTCTACTTTTTCTTGACCACGCTCGGTGAAATGCACTTGTTTGGCTTTTTCATCGATGCTGTAGTCGCCCTCACCCACAAACTCTTCCGTATCTTCTTTATCTTGACGGATAAGATTAGGGATCAAGGTGTTGATCTTGATGTATAGCTCAGAGCTATCTTCGGCGGCGCCAGAGATGATCAGCGGCGTACGCGCCTCGTCGATTAAGATTGAATCCACTTCATCGATTAGGGCGTAGTGCAACGGACGTTGAACCCGTTCTTGCGGTGAAAACGCCATGTTATCGCGCAGATAATCGAAACCAAACTCGTTGTTGGTCCCGTAAGTGATATCGGCGTTATAGGCCGATTTCTTCTCATGTTGGCCAATACCAGCGACGTTGATTCCTACGGTTAAACCAAGGAACTCAAACAGTGGGCGGTTATTCTCGGCATCACGACGTGCCAAGTAATCGTTCACTGTAATCACGTGGACGCCTTTGCCTGTCAATGCGTTTAAGTAGGCGGGTAAGGTTGCCGTTAAGGTTTTACCTTCACCTGTACGCATTTCAGCAATACGGTTGCTGTCGAGTACCATACCGCCGAGTAACTGTACGTCGAAATGACGCATATCAAATACACGCTTAGACGCTTCACGCACTGTAGCAAAGGCTTCAGCCATGATGCTATCTAATGAAGCTCCAGCAGCTAAACGCTCACGGAACTCTGCGGTTTTCGCCTTTAATGCTTCATCGGTTAATTTTTCATAATCAGCTTCTAATGCGTTAATGCTAATAACGATCTTTTGAAGCCCTTTAAGGGTGCGGTCGTTGCGACTACCAAATACTTTTGTCAGTAATTTACCAAACATCTGAATCACTTATTCTCTGTAGGCCAAGTCCATGATGGAAACTAGAAGCCAATGTTTCAATTAACTTGCTTTGCGGTAGACAAACTTTTGTGGATCTATCTGCTGTCCGCCGCGCAACACTTCATAATGCACATGAGCCCCAGTTGAGCGCCCAGTGCTTCCCATACTGGCGATAGCATCGCCTTTTGCGACCACATCACCTACAGTCACTGACAAAGCTTTATTATGGCCATAACGCGTATGCAAACCGTTACCATGGTCGATTTCAACCAATTCGCCATAACCGAACATATTTCCAGCAAAAGTCACCACGCCTGCAGCAGTCGCAACAACTTTAGCTCCTTCTCGACCGGTAAAATCAATCCCCTTATGCACAGACCTGCGACCGTTGAAAGGGTCATTACGTAATCCGTAGGGCGACGATAACCAACCTTTATCGAGCGGGATACCTGATATATAACGTTCATCATCTATATGGTGGTTAGATGACACTGTTTCAAGTAGTGAAAGCTGAACATTATTATTGTCAATTCGTGATGCCAACTTATCCATATCGTCGATAAGCTGTCCGAGCTCGATGTTAGTGCCTAGTTCGCTCAAACCACCCACACCAACCTCGGATGAAAAATCAAAATCTTCATCCAACTTATTCTGCTGGGCGACCTGTTGACCTAAAGCTTCGAGACGGGTGATCTTGGCTTGCATACGTGCAACATGAGTCACAAGCATAGCCAGTTGAGACTCAGTAGCACTTTTAAGCTCTAAGACTTGTTTCTTTTGTTGTTCGCGCACGAGACGATCGTTATCGACACTGGCTTGCTGATCTTGAAATCGAGCGGAGTTGTGTTGATAAATACCGGACCCAGTGGCCAACAATAGTATTGGAAGTAGCAACCAGCGTTTACTGGGCTGCCAGCGTGTGACGCCATTCCGACCTTGAATAAATACTGTTACACTCATAGCCTAATTCAGCCATCTTATTATCATATGAAAAAGCCCCCTCAAGATCTCAGCCAATTACTGCATCAATCGGGAAAATTACCCGACCTTGCTGAGAAAGCGGAACTACTTATGTATCTGGATCAGCATGTGAAGCAGATTATTGCAGGTCCTGTTGCGGAGCAACTAAAAGTCGCTAATTTCCGCCAGGGTGTTCTTGTGGTTGAAACCACTTCGGCAGCCTGGGCTGCGCGAATTAATTTCCAAAAGCCGAAGCTATTAATCCAGCTTCAAGCAGAAACGCTCCCAATCCTTACCGCAATTGAAGTTAAAGTCAACCCGAGATTAGCAATGTATGACGCAAAGCCTAAACAGGGACATAAAGAATTAAGCCCAGCAGCAGCGGAGCACATTGCAGCATTAGCGGAAAATATTGGCGGTTCACTGGGTGAAAAACTAAAACGGCTGGCCTCATTGGCCAGCCGTAATAAATAATCTTACCGCTTTTTAAGCAAATACAGCGCCACCTGGTACGGTAAAGCTGACGGGGACATCGGCTTCTTTTTCGAAGCTGACCAACTCCCACGCATCTTGTTGCGCCAGTAAAGCACGCACCAATTGGTTGTTCAACGCATGACCGGTTTTATACGCAGTGAACTCACCTAAAATAGCGTGCCCAGCCACATATAAATCACCAAACGCATCTAGAATTTTGTGCTTAACAAATTCGTCCTCATAACGCAGGCCGTCGGGATTAAGGACGCGATATTCATCAAGTACAACAGCGTTTTCCATGCTGCCGCCCAACGCTAGGTTGTTGGCTCGCAAATATTCGATATCACGCATAAACCCAAAAGTACGGGCGCGGCTGATATCTTTCACGAAAGCAGAAGTTGAAAAGTCCATCACCACATGCTGTTGGCTACGAGCGATTTCTGGATGCGCAAAATCAATTTTAAAATTGACTCTAAAACCTTTAAACGGTTTTAACTCGGCCCATTTATCGCCATCTTCAACGCGCACAGGGCGCTTAATCTTTAAGTACTTCTTAGGCGCGGCCTGCTCTTTAATACCAGCAGACTGCAACAAGAAGACGAATGGGCTTGCACTGCCATCCATAATAGGAATTTCAGGCGCGTCCACTTCGATTACAGCGTTATCTATGCCTAAACCCGCAAGTGCTGCAAATAAATGCTCAATGGTCGAGATACGAATACCTTCGTCATTGACAAGTGCCGTACACATAGTGGTTTCACGAACTTGCTCCGCCTTCGCTGGGATGGCGACGGCAGGACTCAAATCGGTGCGCACGAGTACGATCCCTGAATTAACGGGCGCGGGCATAATGCTCAAAGTGACCTTGTTGCCAGAATGCAATCCGACACCAGTTGTTTTCACCATTTTCTGAACAGTTCGTTGAAATATCATTCAGTTACCCGTTTATATGCCAATTATAAAGCCTAATATTTGTACACTCAGCGTCGGCAAATCGAGCCGCACTGGTTCAACATAATAACATAACTTTATTATGTCACACAAATGCAGCTATGTTGTGGTATTGCCCAAAACGAACAACACCTCACATATTACGCTGGACTCAAACGCTCTCGCTAGTCGGCTTGCTTACGCAAAAATGCTGGAATATCAAGATAATCCAATTCATGCTTTGTCGATGGTGCAGGCGTAGGAGCTGGCTGCGGTGCCGCTGGCAACACGTTGCCTTTTGGCGCTGCATAGTTCACATGTGCAGCTTCTTCGACATAGGCTTCGACTTTTGGTTCAACAACTACAGGCTCTGGACGAGGTGCAGGTTTAGAAACCAATTGGATATCAGGACGCTTTTCAGCACCAATACCGGTCGCAACAACCGTTACACGCAGCTCATCACTCATTTCAGGGTCGATGACAGCACCAACAACCACAGTCGCGTTGTCAGAGGCGTAAGCCTTAACGTGGTTACCAACAGTTTCGAACTCTTCGATACTCATGTCCATACCCGCAGTAATGTTAACTAACACACCACGCGCACCGGCTAAGTCGATGTCTTCTAATAATGGGCTGGCAACAGCAGCTTCGGCCGCTTCTTCAGCGCGGTCTTCACCGCGAGCGACGCCTGTACCCATCATGGCATTACCCATTTCAGACATCACAGTCTTCACGTCGGCGAAGTCGACGTTAATCAGACCAGGACGAGTGATAAGCTCGGCAATACCTTGTACCGCGCCAAGTAACACATTATTCGCTGCGGCGAACGCATCGAGTAAAGAAGTACCACGGCCCAATACTTTTAATAATTTTTCGTTCGGGATCGTGATTAACGAATCCACGTGCTTAGCCAGCTCAGCAATACCTTGCTCAGCGTAAGCCATACGTTTTTTCCCTTCGAATGGGAAAGGCTTAGTCACAACCGCAACGGTCAGAATACCTTCTTCACGTGCGATTTGAGCCACAACAGGTGCAGCACCTGTACCTGTACCACCGCCCATACCGGCAGCGATAAAGATCATGTCAGAACCTTTGATTGCCGCGCGAATGTTTTCGCGGTCTTCTTCAGCTGCAGCACGACCCACATCTGGGTTTGCCCCTGCTCCAAGACCTTTAGTGACATCGCGTCCTAATTGAATTGTTGAGCCAGCGCCTGATTTTCTCAGGGCCTGAGCGTCTGTATTGGTAACGATAAACTCAACACCTTCAATGTTGTGTTTGACCATATGTTCGACAGCGTTACCGCCGCCGCCGCCAACGCCGATGACTTTAATCACCGCGTCGTCTGAGTGAGTATCCATGATCTCAAACATTGTCTGATCTCCGTGTTGCCTGCGTTATGAAAATTAAAATTCGCCCTTAAACCAGCTTTGGACCCGATTCCAAGCGCTAGTTACCCCTTGGCGCTCAGGACGTTCGAACTGACGTTCGATCACCCGTCGTGCGCCGTAATGAAGCAGTCCGACTCCTGTGGAGTAAATAGACTGGTCCACGTATTCATATAAACCTTTGATCGGTAGCGGTGACGCTACGCGAACTGGCATGCCAAAAGTCGCTTCCGCAATATCAACCACACCTTGAATCGACGCTGTGCCACCTGTGAGCACAATACCTGCGGCGATTTGATCTTCTAATCCACTGTCTTTCAACTCTTTAAGCACAAGCTCAAACAGCTCTTGGTATCTTGGTTCTACCACTTCGGCGAGCGTATGACGTGACATGCTCCTCGATGGACGACCACCTACCGATGGCACTTCAATACTGTCTTCGCGGCTCACCATAGAACTGCGAGCACAGGCGAACTGCACTTTAATTTGTTCAGCATGTGACGACGGCGTGCGGAAAATCTTTGCAATGTCGTTCGTCACTTGGTTACCTGCAACCGGTACAACCGCACAATGACGCAAGGCGCCATTGGTATATACCGCGATATCCGTGGTGCCACCGCCGATATCGACGATACACACACCTAAATCTTTCTCATCGAAGGTCAACACAGCATCGGCTGAAGCAATCCCAGAGAACACTAAGTCGTCGACCTTAAGGCCACAACGCTCAACGCTCTTAGTAATATTCTTCGCCATATCATTGGCGCAGGTCACTATGTGTACCTTGGCCTCCATACGCATACCGGACATACCAATTGGGCTGCGAATACCGTCTTGAACGTCGATTGCATATTCCTGCGGCAGCACGTGTAAAATGCGACGTTCGGTCGGGATCTTCACCGAGCGAGCCGTATGGATCACGTTATCAACATCTTCCTGTGTCACTTCTTCATCGTTGATCGATACCATGCCGTTTTCATTTTGGCAGGCGATGTGTTTACCCGAAATACTCAAGTAAACCGATGACACTTGGCAATCCGCCATTAATTCCGCTTGATCGAGCGCACGTTGCACACTGCGAACTATCGAATCTAAATCGTTCACGCCACCTTTATCCATGCCCCTTGAGGGATGGTTACCAAGGCCGACTATGCTAATTTCGCCATCGGGCAGAACTTCGCCTATGATCACTGCGACCTTAGAGGTTCCTATGTCCAATCCGACGATAAGGTTTCTATCTTGGTTTTTGATCATTAATTATCGGCTCTCTTGTTTGTGCATCGCCCCAGCCTACGGCCAACCCTGTGTCGTAGCGCAAATCTACTCTGGCAACGGATTTCTCTTGTTTCGCCAAAACCGGATAAACAGTAATAAATCGTTGTATCCGTGCAATTTTATCTTCTCGACCCAAATCTAAAACGATACCGTTTCCAAGGGTCGCGTGCCACGCATGTCGTGGCGTTAAATTCAAACTGGCTAAGGTAAAGCCGTTAATCTTTAGTAGGGAGTTGATCTGTGCATAGACAGTCAACACCTCAAGGCCCATATCATTTGGTCCAGATAACTGCGGTAAATGCTCAAGCTCTGGGTGCGATGGCGCTTCAAATACTTCTCCATGCACGTTCAACCACAAGTCACCATTCCAATGGGCTGCGGGTTGTTGCTCTTGCAAATACACCCTGAGTTTCGCTGGCCACTCACGCCTTACCGATGCGCGATACACCCAAGGTAAAGCTTCTAATGCCTGCTGCACTAAGGTAATGTCAGCACTAAAAAAACTGCGCTGCATTAAATGCTGTAGTGCTACTTGTATATCTTTATCTGTGGTGTAAACCCGCTCACCTTTGATGGCAACGGCCTCAATCGGCAAGTTGCTGGCATCATTCAAAAATTTATGTAACTGATAGCCACCAAATACAAAACTGGCTACGATGAAGAATAAAAAGCCAGCCCCGCTCCATTGATACCAATTAAACCGTGACATTCTTGCCCGCCAGTGCCGCCTCTTATCACTCCAAGACACGCTTCATCCCACCTTTAACGACACCCATTAAAAACCACAGAAAACCGGCCATTATATAGACCAAAATCCTTTGGTCAAAATTTCCTTTTTCTCGCAGATCAAGCGCTAAAGATCAGCTTGCTTGCGCAGGTAACTCCACCACAGCAAACCCTAATCCAGACGACGCTAACTGTCGCGACAGGGCGCCAATATTACCCGCACCTTGGGTGAGTAATAAATCCCCGTCCTGCAATACATCGGGCAACACTTCTGCAAGCAGATCTGGGCTTGCGATAAAGATCGGATCTAGCTGACCACGCAAGCGAATTGAACGACATAATGCGCGACCATCCGCACCTGTGATCGGCGCTTCACCCGCACTATAAATATCGAGTAACAATAAGCAATCCACTTGTGATAACACTTCCACAAAATCCTCATACAAATCACGGGTACGAGTGTATCTGTGCGGCTGATACGCCATGACCAAACGTCTATCAGGCCATCCTGCGCGCGCAGCTTTAATGGTCGCCGCAACTTCGCTGGGATGATGACCATAATCATCCACTAACATGACTTCGCCCTTCGGCGTGGCAAATTTGCCTAAATGCTGGAAACGACGCCCTATACCTTGGAACTCCACTAAAGCCTGAGTAATAGCGTTATCGTCGATTTCATCTTCAGTCGCCACCGCAATGGCAGCTAACGCATTGAGCACATTATGTTGGCCCGGTAAATTCAACACCAGATCGAGATCTTCTTTAGCTTTACGTCTAACAGTAAAACGGCACTGATGACCTTGCTGGCTAAAATTAAGTGCTTGCACGTCCGCATCGTCACTGAAACCATAGGTCACGTGTTTACGGCCAATACGCGGCAGAATCTCACGCACGACGGCATCATCAATGCACACCACAGCCACACCGTAGAACGGCAAGTTGTGCAGAAAATCCACAAAAGTCGATTTCAGTTTTTCAAAATCACCGCCATAAGTATCCATATGATCAGCTTCGATGTTGGTCACCACACTGACCATAGGCTGCAAATGCAAGAAGCTCGCATCACTCTCATCGGCTTCGGCAATCAAATAACGGCTGGTGCCTAATCTGGCATTGGTACCGGCACTGTTGAGCAAGCCACCAATCACAAAGGTTGGGTCCCGCCCAGCTTGACCATAAACGCTGGCGATAAGGCTCGTTGTCGTGGTTTTACCATGGGTGCCCGCAATCGCCACACCATGTCGATAACGCATCAACTCGGCTAACATCTCAGCACGACGCACAATAGGAATACGTAATTCTTTAGCGGCAAGGATTTCTGGATTTTCCAGATTAATCGCGGTTGATATGACGACCACATCCACTTGCTGCACGTTTTCAGCGGCATGACCAATTTGGATCTTGGCTCCGAGTAAACACAATCTGTCAGTCACGGCATTTTGCGCAATATCCGAACCACTCACCTGATAGCCTTCGTTCACTAACACTTCGGCGATCCCGCCCATGCCCGCGCCGCCAATGCCGACGAAGTGAATACGCTTAATACGGCGCATTTCTGGGATCATGCTTCTCAGTTGTGCGTATCTTTCTGTCTTAGTCATGCTTATCCTTTCTCAGCAAGGCTGATGCACACTGCGGCAACTTGTTCAGTCGCATCCAGTACCGCAACGTCTCTCGCTCTTTGGCCCATACGGGCTAATTCTGTTCTGTCATTGGCGAGCAACTGTAATTTGTTCGCCAGTTTATTCACATCCAAGATGGCCTGTGGCAATAGGAAAGCTGCGCCAGCCTCAACCAATACTTGAGCGTTACGGGTTTGATGATCATCCACTGCATGGGGATAAGGTACCAGAATACTCGGTAGCCCCACCGCCGCTAACTCAGACACAGTCAAGGCGCCAGCTCGGCACAATACCACATCAGCCCAGCGATAGGCGGCTTCCATATCGTCGATAAACTCAGCGATATTCACGCCACCATCTTGTCCTTGTTGCTGATATGCCGCCTTCACGCCCGTAAGATTATCTTTACCCACTTGATGCCAAACCGTCACTGACTGCTGCTGACTCAGTATCGCGACAGCTTCTGGCATAAGATCGTTAAATACTTTGGCGCCAAGGCTGCCACCGACCACGAGCACTTTTAAGGCTTCATCAGCCTCATGCTTAGGTTCTGCACCTAAGGCAATCAGTTCTTGGCGAATCGGATTACCAACGACCTTGGCCTTCACTGTGGTAAAGGTATTTTTAAAGGCGCATAACACTTGCGTCGCAATCCGCGACAACAACTTGTTTGTCATCCCTGGGATGGCATTTTGTTCATGCAGCACCAGTGGAATACCGGCTAATCTTGCCGCAACACCACCTGGGCCACTGGCGAATCCGCCCATGCCAAGGACCACATCGGGTTTAAACTCCGCAATCACGGCCTTAGCCTGCAATATTGAACGCACCACTTTAAAGGGCGCCGCAAGTTTTCGGATCAAACCATTACCGCGCACACCTTTGATATCGATGAAATCAATATCAAATCCATACTGGGGCACTAAACGCGCCTCCATACGATCGGCCGTGCCTAACCAACGCACTTGCCAACCCTGTTGAGCTAAATACTTAGCCACCGCCAGTGCCGGGAACACATGTCCTCCCGTACCACCCGCCATGACTAAAATACGTTTTCCTGTTGGAGTCATCACTTCAATCTCCCTTGCACGGCCTGAACTAATGTCATGCGCCGCTCGTAATCAATGCGCAGCAACATCATCGCTGCCGCAGTCATGACCCATAAACTACTACCACCGTAACTGATAAAAGGTAATGTCAGCCCTTTGGTTGGCAACATGCCGATACTCGCGCCGACATTCACCACAGTCTGGAAACAAATCCAAATACCGATGGCATAACCTAAATAACCTTCAAATGGCTTATCCATGGCTAAACACAAATTACCTAAACGAATCGATCTCAGCGCCACAAATAGCAGTACAGATAACACGGCAATAATGCCGATAAAGCCCAATTCTTCCCCGATCACGGCAAAGATAAAGTCTGTGTGCGCTTCGGGTAAATATTCTAATTTTTGAATACTATTTCCGAGCCCTTGGCCAAACCAATCACCTCGACCATAGGCCATCAAAGATTGAGTCAACTGGTAACCGCTACCGAAGGGATCTTGCCAAGGATCCATAAAGGAGGTCACTCGGCGGATACGATACGGTTCCAATAGCACTAGGGCCACAAACGCCAATACGCCCGCAAAAATCAAGGCAAAGAAATCGAGTAAACGCGCACCGGCTAAAAACAATAGACCAACCGTTCCAACAAATAGCACCACCACAGTACCTAAGTCGGGCTGCATCAAAATCAGCACAGCATAAATCGCAAATACTGCAATCGGCTTATAGAAGCCTTTAGCATTCTCGCGCACTTCCTGATGACGCCTCACTAAGTAACCCGCCATATAGATGGCGAAGGCAAATTTAGCGACTTCCGCCACCTGGATGCGAATAGGGCCTATGGATAACCAACGCGTCGCACCGTTTACCGTAGTGCCAACCACCAATACAGCCAACAACATCAAACCCACAATCAACAACAACATGGGGCTCCAGCGCTGCCAAGTCTGCATCTCTACTCTTAGCACAAATGCCGCAATGAATAAGCAACCCACTAAATAACCCACATGGCGAGTCATAAAATAAAATGGGTTCCCCGTGAGCGTTTGCGCTTCAGGCATAGAGGCTGACATCACCATTACAAAGCCGAAGCTAATCAAAGACAACACAGCCGCGAGCAAAGCACGGTCGTACAATTGCACGCCCGGGACTTCGGTATCACGTTGCCAATTGGGTATTGCTAAACGCAAACGCCCAAATAGGCTAAGTTGTCTTGCATCACTCGCCATTAAGTTGTCCCACGAGGTTTCTAAAATCATCACCTCGAGCCATGAAGTTACTGTACATATCTAAACTGGCGCAGGCTGGTGATAATAAAACGATATCACCAGAGGTTGCCAATTCAGCGGCTTTCGCTACCGCAGCAGCCATAGTGTCGACTCTTATCGAGCCGTCTTTCAATGCAGCAATCTTTTTACCATCGCGGCCTAAGGTGATGAGGTGTGTGACTTTAGCTAAAGCCACAGCTAAAGGCTTAAAATCAGCCCCTTTACCGTCACCGCCAGCAATCAAAATAATATCGCCTAAGTGGTCACTCAAGCCATCGAGCGCGGCGACTGTAGCACCGACGTTTGTCGCTTTAGAGTCATTGACATAGGTCACGCCATTCTTAACACCAACCACTTCACAGCGATGGGATAAGCCAGTAAAAGTACGCGCCACTTTTGCCATAACGTGCTTATCGACACCCACGACATCCACAAGCGCCATCGCCGCAAGTAGGTTGGCATGGTTATGACTGCCAATCAGCGACACTTCAGTGATCGGCATTATTTCGCTGCTGCCGTGATAAATCTTGCTGTCGCTGATGCCCCATTCGTCCGCTTCTGGCGCCGCTAAACCAAAACTGTTTTGGTTCATTGGTTCTGGCGGTACGGTCAGTTTATCGTCACGATTAAAAAGTACGGCACGGGTTTGTTTGTATAAGCGTAATTTAGCCTCGCGGTAGGCATCAATGTCACTGTATCTGTCCATGTGGTCTTCGCTGATATTCAAACAGGTCGCCACCACACACTTAAGACTGTGGGTGGTTTCCAATTGAAAGCTCGACAACTCAAGCACAAATAAGTCGGCATTTTCATGCAGTAGATCCAGCGCAGGCACACCAATATTCCCACCAACGGCAACGGCGATACCCGCTTCCCTTGCCATTTCGCCCACAAGCGTAGTGACAGTCGATTTTCCGTTAGAGCCAGTAATACCAATCACACAAGGTTTACGGTCAGCAATCTCACGGGCAAATAGCTCCACATCGCCAATCACCTCAATGCCCATATCCACAGCGGCACGCACCTCTGGGGTATAAGTAGCAATGCCGGGACTAATAATGATCTGCGTCGCTTGCACAAGATAACGGCAATCGAATCCGCCAGAAATCAGCTTCACATCAGGAAAAGACGTTGCTAACGTTTCAGCACCCGGAGGCTGCCGACGACTGTCCATCACCAATGGCGTAATGCCCTTTCCACACAAATAGCGCACCACGGACAAGCCCGTTGCCCCTAAACCTAACACTATGTGTGAATACTGATTTTGCATAACCAATTACCTTAACTTCAACGTGGCTAAGCCAAGTAAGACGAGGAATATCGAGATAATCCAAAAACGCACTATCACTCGAGGTTCAGGCCAACCTTTTAACTCATAGTGATGGTGGATCGGCGCCATGCGGAAAATACGCTGGCCGCGTAACTTGTACGAACCCACCTGCAGAATCACTGACAGGGTTTCCATCACGAACACGCCGCCCATAATCACTAACAAAATCTCTTGGCGAACGAGCACTGCAATCGTGCCAAGTGCAGCACCTAATGACAGTGAACCCACATCGCCCATGAAGACTTGCGCGGGATAAGTGTTAAACCATAAAAAGCCCAGACCCGCACCGACAATGGCGGTACAGACAATCACAAGCTCACCCGAACCGGGTAAATGCGGAATATGTAAGTAGTTTGCAAACTGCGCGTGACCCGACAAATAAGCAATCAACGCAAACGCCGCCGCGACCATTACCGTCGGCATAATCGCCAAACCATCGAGACCATCGGTTAAGTTCACCGCATTACTCGAACCCACTATCGTGAAGTATGCCAATACGATAAATACGGCGCCGAGTTGCGGCATCACGTCTTTAAAGAAAGGCACCACTAATTGGGTTTCGCCTGGATTGGCCGCCGTGGCATACAGGAAAAAAGCAATAAGCAGCGCAGCCAAAGATTGCAGAATGTACTTCCAGCGCGCGATCAAGCCTTTAGTGTCTTTACGCACCACTTTGCGGTAATCGTCGATAAAGCCGATCAAACCGAAACTGCCGAGCACAAACAGCATGACCCACACATAGCGGCTACCGAGATCGCCCCACAGCAACACGCTGATGAAAATAGCAGCCAATATCAGCAAGCCACCCATAGTCGGCGTGCCACGCTTACTAAAATGTGATTCTGGACCATCGTTACGCACAACCTGACCAATTTGCAGTAATTGCAAACGTTCAATCAGTTTAGGGCCAAACCATAAGCTAAAAACCAATGCGGTCAATAAGCCTAAAATGGCTCGAAATGTCACATAGGAAAACACGTTAAACCCGGTATGAAAACGGGTTAAATACTCGGCCAGATATACCAGCATTTACACTAACTCCCCACGCCCGAAGGCTACTGTTAGGCCATCCACGACCCGCTCCATGGCGGCGCTACGTGAACCTTTAACGAGAACCGTTACCTGTCCCGGCAACTGGTTTATATGCTTTATAAGTTTTTCTACTAACGTCGCCACACTGTCATAGTGCTCCGCACCGAAAGCTTGGCTCGTGTGCTGACTTAAAGTTCCGGTACAAAACAAGGCATCAATCCCCTGTTGCTTGGCCAGTTGCCCTAGTTCAGCGTGTAAAAGGGGCGCATTGTCGCCTAATTCTCCTAAATCTCCCAGTACCAGACAGCGATTTTCAGAAATTTCCTTTAACCAAGCGATCGCCGCGCCAACGGAGACAGGATTTGCGTTATAGCTATCGTCGATTAGACGCACGCGTCCCAATTGACTCGGCTGCATACGTCCTTTCACTGGCGTTAATTGGCTCAAGCCTTCAGATATTTCAGTCAAACTCAATCCCAAAGCAATACAAACACTTGCAGCGGCGAGAGCATTACTCACCTGATGACGACCCGCCAACGGCAATACCACTTGGCAAGATTCACCTAAATAATTGAGCATAAAACGATAGCAACCATCCGCATTAGTCTTATGGCCTGTCGCTATCACGTCGATATGACGTTTAGCGGCGCCATCTTGCTGGGAGAAGCTCAGTTGCTTATAAGGTCTTGCCTTAACGCTCATAAAATCAGCGAAGGCATCATCGGCGTTAATGATGGCAGTGCCATCGGCCTGCAGATGATTAAAAATCTCTGACTTCGCCTGTGCGACACCTGCTTGTGATCCAAATCCTTCTAAATGGGCGCTGCCGACGTTATTCACCAGCGCGACGTTTGGACGCACAAGTCCCGAGGTGTAATCGATTTCACCTTTATGGTTAGCGCCGAGCTCGAATATCCCAAACTCATCCTCTGGCGTTAAACGCAGCAAAGTGAGCGGCACACCAATCTCATTATTAAAATTGCCAGCGGTATAGAGGATTTGATGCTTTGCCGACAGAATGGTCGCGATCATTTCCTTCACGCTGGTTTTGCCGTTTGAGCCAGTCAAAGCAACACAAATCGGATTGATCTGGTCACGAACATAAGCACCAATCGCACCCATGGCCTTTTGACAATCAGCCACAATGAGCTGCGGGACATCAAAAGCTAATTCACGCTCAACCATTAACGCCGCGGCGCCGTTCGCAATAGCTGTTGCGGCAAAATCATGGCCGTCAAAGCGCTCACCCTTTAAGGCAACAAACAGGGTTGCAGCGCCGATTTTACGGCTATCACTGCTTAAATCTTGGATGGTGACGTCGTCACCGACTCGAAACGTACCTAAGTGTTGACTTAGGGTCTCGAGAGAAAGAGGGATCATCTTAATTGCTCCGATAACTGGCGTGCCAGAGCGCGTTCATCATAGTCATGACGCACACCTGCCGCCTCTTGGTAAGTTTCGTGGCCCTTGCCCGCCAGCAAGATCACATCGCCAGGTTTAGCCAATGCCACAACCTCTTTAATCGCTGCGATACGGTCAACCTGAGTCAATGCCTGCTCTGGTGTTGCAAGCCCTTGGATAATATCGGTAATAATTTGCGCGGGGTCTTCACTGCGCGCATTGTCGCTGGTCACCATAATGCGGTCGGCAAACTGTTCAGCAGCTTGGCCCATCAAAGGACGCTTGCCCTTATCACGGTCGCCGCCACAACCAAACACGCACCATAAATCACCAGCACAATGGCGACGTAGCGCGTTTAACGCTTGTTCTATCGCATCGGGTGTATGGGCATAATCGACCACTAAGGTGATGTTATCCGCTGTAGTGAAACGCTCCATACGACCTGCAACGGGCGTTAAATATTGCACCTGCTCGGCTAACGCTTTCATATCAAAACCTTGCAGATACAAGGCCGATAACGCCGCGAGTAAATTAGAGAGATTAAAGGCACCAAGAAGTGGCGAGTGGATTTGAGTCTCGCCCTCGGGCCACACTAAGGTTGCACTGACACCTTGATCGTCAAACTTGGCATTTTTAGTATAAAAAGCCGCACCTTGATGACCTTCAATGCTAAAACCCCAAATCTGCGCAGGCACAGGCTTAAGCTCAGTCAACCAAGAGGCGCCAACTGCATCGTCGAGATTCAATAAACCGTGACCTAAAGTGCTGAAACGAAATAGGCTTTGTTTAGCGGCGGCATAGCTTTCCATATCGCCGTGGTAATCGAGGTGATCGCGCGTCAGATTAGTGAACACGGCAACATCAAATGGTACTGCGTCGACGCGGCCTTGCACTAAGCCGTGGCTCGACACTTCCATGGCGCAGACGTTCGCGCCTTGGGCTTCAAACTCATGCAACTGACGCATTAAGGTAATCGCATCGGCTGTGGTGTTACCACTATCAACAAGCTCGCCCCAGAGACCATTGCCAAGGGTGCCCATGACGGCAGCTTTGCGCCCCAATGAAGTCACCAGTTGTGCAATGAGTTGACTCGTAGAGGTTTTACCGTTAGTTCCAGTAATGCCGATAACCCCAAGGGATGGCATAACGGCAGACTTGTGCGCTAAGGGATAACGCTGGGCGGCAATTGCCGATACCTGACGACTTAACTGAAAGAAATAAATCTGCACACAGTGCTCGGCATTATCGCCCAGCAACACTTTGCCATGTTGGTCAGCATCATCCGTGTGAACTAATACGCCTGCGGCACCTAAATCTAAGGCTTTTTCAATAAACTGTCTGCCATCGACCTTATGTCCTGGCAGCGCCAAAAACACATCGCCGCGACGTATTGCGCGGCTATCTAAGGTCAGATCATTGAAGGACTGCGCGCCAGCATAATGTAGCCAAGGCGCTAGCAAATCCCGTAATAACATCATTCTGCTCTCCCAGCGGCGATTCCCGCCAATTGCACTTGTTCTTTATCGGTAATGGGTTCAACGTTTAACATTTGCAGTGCGCCAGACATGACTTTGGCAAATGCAGGCCCCGCCACTGAACCACCATAATAGAGATCACCCTTAGGCTCATTCACTACCACCACTATCGCTAATCTAGGATTATTCGCAGGAGCAACACCCGCAAATAAAGCAACATAATCATCACCATAACCACCAGCAACTGCCTTACGACTTGTGCCAGACTTACCTGCAACTGGATAACCGTCGATGTGTGCTAAGGTGCCAGTGCCACCTTTTTCCGTTACACCGACCAGCATTTGCATCACATCGTGGGCCACATTTTCAGAAATGACTCGCTCACCGACAGGTGGCTTTTTCAGTTTCATTATCGAGACTGGGAACAAAGTACCGCCATTGCCTAAGGTGGCGTACATGCGCGCGAGTTGAAGTGTTGTTGCCGTTAAGCCGTAACCGAAGGACAAGGTGGCACGTTCAAAGTCTGACCAACGGTGGCGATCTTGAATCAAGCCAGCGCTTTCACCCGTGAGGTTAATTCCCGAAAAACTACCAAGTCCCATGGATTGATAAGTGCCGAGCAGTTGCTGCACCGGAATAGACAAAGCCAATTTACTGATGCCGACGTTACTGGATTTAGCCAAAATACGCGCCAAACTCATATCGCCGTAGTTCGCGGGGTCACGTACTTGGCGACCACCTAAACGCATCCAACCCGGTGAAGTGGCAATAATATCGGTCGATTTAACTGTGCCAGCTTCAAGCGCTGCGGCTACCACAAATGGCTTAATGGTCGAACCCGGCTCAAAGGTATCTGTCATAGCACGGTTACGCATTCTGAAGGTTTGCAGATTGTCGCGCGCATTGGGGTTATACGAAGGCGTATTCACCATTGCCAAGACTTCACCCGTATGAATGTCGAGGACGACAATCGAACCCGAAGTCGCTTGGTTCATCTCAGTGGTGCGTTTTAGTTCGCGATAGGCTAATTGTTGGATCCTATGATCGATACTCAGCACGAGATCGTTAGGACTCTCACCTTCCTGCACTATATCGAGACGCTCGACGACATGACCATCGCGTGACTTACGCACTTTTTGTTTGGAAGGCGTACCTGTTAACCAACTATTGTAAGCATTTTCAACACCTTCAATCCCAACATCATCTATGTTAGTGATGCCGATTAACTGAGCTGTGATTTCACCACCTGGATAATAACGGCGAGATTCAGACTTTAGAAATACACCGGGTAATTTAAGCTGAGTAATATAGTCCGCAACCGCAGGGGTAATTTGGCGTTTCAAGTAGGTGAAGCGTTTGGTGGGGTTACTGCGTACTCGCTCTAACAAATCTTCGAGGGGCTCATGCAACACATCGGCTAAGGCTTGCCAGCGGCGCATATCGGCAAAACCATTACTATCATTGACTTGTTTTGGATCGGCCCAGACGGCTCGTACAGGTACGCTCACGGCCAACATGTCGCCATTTCGGTCAGTGATCAAGCCACGCTGCACTTCACGACTTGTGGTCCGCAATGTTCGCATGTCACTTTCGTGACGTAATTTGTCAGGCTCGATAATTTGAATGTAAGCTGCGCGTCCCACTAGGCTGCAAAACAACGCACACACAAACCCGACCACTACGTATAAACGCCAGTGGATCAATTGAGGTTTTTGCGGTTTGCTTACCCGTTTGATTTTCGCTTGCCTAGTCATATCTTCCCTATACTCACGGCACCTTTACCACAACTTCTTCGCTGGGTAACGGACGACTCATGTTGAGTTCCTTAGAGGCAATACGCGTAATACGACTGTGCTCAGTCTGCGATTGCTCTTCTAATAATAAATTGCGCCACTCAATATCTAATCTATCTCGCTCCTGCAGTAACTGGTCCCACTGGGTTGTCAGTTGACGGCTAACATGGCTGCCATAAACCACGGCAACCGCATTACTCAGCACAAGCAAGGCTAATAACAAGATCCATTTGTGCAGCCATAAATCATGTAAAACGATCCGTGGCAGATTAATCGAGGGCTTACTCACAGTGCGCCCCTTAGTAATCTAAACGCTCGGCAATGCGTAACACTGAGCTGCGAGCTCTGGCATTGCGTTCGATTTCTTCGTCGGATGGCATAATCGCCTTGCCCACGGCACGTAACTTACGCGACTTGTTAATTTGATCTTCAGTAACCGGAAAACCGTGCGGTACACTTTCGCCTTGGCTATGACGACGAATAAAACGCTTCACGATACGATCTTCTAAAGAATGAAAACTGATGACCGACAAGCGTCCTTGGGGAGCAAGCACATTGACGGCTCCTTCAAGAGCCTGATCAATTTGATCTAATTCACTATTGATATAAATGCGGATCGCTTGAAACACCCGAGTCGCAGGGTGCTTATTGCGTTCTTTATTTTTAGTGATACGCGCAATTAAATCGGCTAAATCTTTAGTACGTAAAAACGGCGTTTTCTCACGATCGGCAGCAATACAACGGGCAATATGGCGAGCATTTTTCTCTTCACCGTAGGTTTTAAATACCCAAGCCATATCTTCAATTTCGGCACGAGCCAACCATTGCGCAGCCGTTTGGCCTTGACTGTTATCCATACGCATATCGAGTGGACCATCGCGCAAAAAACTAAAACCGCGTTCAGCATCGTCGAGCTGGGGTGAAGACACACCTAAATCGAGTAATACGCCATCAATTTTGCCCACAAGCCCAAGCTCTTCGACGTAATCGGCTAATTGACCAAAGCCACCATGCACGATTTGAAAGCGTGGATCGTCAGCAAATTGTTTGGCCGCTTCAATCGCTTGAGGATCGCGGTCGATAGCGATCAATCGACCATGTTCACCGAGTTGTTGTAATACTTGTCTTGAATGACCACCGCGGCCGAACGTGCCATCGATATAGATGCCATCGTCTTTGATGTTTAAACCGCCAACCGTTTCTGCTAGCAGTACGGATAAATGGGCAAATTCTTGACTCATTACTCTCTTCTTATTTAGTTATCGCGACTCGTTAAAGTGAAAAATCCGCGAGGCGCTCGTTATTAACGAGATCCTCACTTCGAATCGTTTCCTGACATTCATCAATTTGCTGCAGCCAAGATTGCTCATCCCACAGCTCAAATTTATTCAATTGCCCCACCAGCATGATGCGCTTATCTAAATTGGCATATTGCCTTAACGGTGGCGGCAGTAATATGCGCCCATTACTGTCGAGCTCCACTTCGTGGGCGTAGCCGAGTAACAGGCGTTTTAAAGATCTCTGGGTTTTATCGGTATCTGAAAGCTTCAACAACTTAGCTTCGATCAATTCCCATTCGTGAATGGGATACAAGAGTAAACAGGCGGATTGGATATCGACGGTAATCACGATGCGGCCTTGGTGCTCAAGCTGCAAAGGTTCGCGGTATCGCACTGGAATAGCGATCCGTCCCTTTGTATCTAAGTTGATAGCACTGGCTCCACGAAACACGCTAATTCATCCTATCCTTTGATTTTTGATCCACAAATATCCACTATTTCCCACAACTGCTAAGTTTAGGGACAGTCGACAAGCATTGTCAAGGGATGGGATCCTTTTATAAATCCAGTCGGCAAGCGGGTTAGCCGCATGTTGGGCACTTAACCTCGCGACAAACTTTTGACAAGAAAAACCATTAGAGATTGACTAAACAGAGGAAACAACAGGAATAAATAGCGCCGATATATTCAGCAACCTTTTGCTTTCAGGTGCTTGCGATGAAAAAAATGGGGAATTATTTCTGTATTTGTGGGATTTTACGGGTCGAGAAATAACGTCAAACTCAAAAACGCAACAAAACAAACTTACGTCCATCCTTATTCGACAGTCAAAAAAGAGTTTAAATCAGCATAAAAATCTAAATTTTTATTCCAAATAAAGACGTTCATCTTTTTACTAATGGCAGAATATTAATGTCGCGATTGCGAGAAAGATCAAAAATCCCACGTAAAATCCACCAAAAGAACCACTTTATCCCTACACATTCACCTTATACCCGCACTAGCTACCTAATGACTCGCCCTATTCGCCTTAACAAGTTAAACGGCGTATAGTCTAAATATTGACCGACTTCAGCCGATATCATATTAAGAGGTGTAATAACAAGGAGGCGTTATGAGTGGATTGGATAGCATTTATGCCATGCTGGCACAGCCAGTAAAAGCCGTGTTTCACCCTAAACGGGTTGTTGACCAAGTCAGCAGTGCAAGCGCAAATGCCCCCGATAGCCATGAAACACCGCAGTCGCAGTTACCTCCAGCGTTAGAAAGCCGCAATACTAAAGTCAGGGAAAGACGCAAAGAATCAGATAACAATAAAAATAAGAAACGCCGTGCATCGGATGAAACCGAAACGCTAAAACTAAAAGAAGGTGTCGTACTTGAAGTGACCGATGATTCCGCAGAAATCAAGAAGCCACCGAGCCAACATATCATTGATGTAGAAGTATAAATCCGTACTGATATAAAACGGAAAAGGCGCAATCCCATTGGATTAGCGCCTTTTTATTAGCCTCTTTTTAGCAGCACTATCGAGCATGCCTGAAATCAGGCCAGATTTCGAATCGTGCGATACCTCAAATTAAGTTTTATCTCAAACCAATGCCGCCTCAAGGCGTATTGTTTAAGTTCGAGTTCTGGCCACCGCGTCCTGCCAACCTGCGTATAACTGTACTCGAGTCTGGGCATCGATATTAGGGATAAAATGCTTATCGATACAGGCTTTGTGCTCAAGCTCTATCACACTCTCCCAAAAGCCCACTGCCAACCCAGCTAAAAATGCCGCACCTAAAGCGGTTGTCTCACAAACGCTTGGCCTTAACACTTCGACATCGGTAATGTCGGCTTGAAATTGCATCAAAAAATCATTAGCGACCGCGCCGCCATCCACCTTTAAACGCTTAAGACTAACGCCACTGTCTTTAGTCATGGCATCAAGTAAATCTTTACTCTGGTAAGCGATAGATTCCAACGCTGCCCGAATAATATGATTACGATTCGCCCCGCGCGTCAGCCCAAATAGCGCACCACGGGCATTGGGATCCCAATAGGGCGCACCGAGTCCCACAAAAGCGGGCACCAGATACACGCCATTAGTATCGGCGACCTTAGAGGCAAAATACTCGGTATCACTGGCATCACGAATAAGCCCCAGTTCATCTCGCAGCCATTGAATGGTCGCGCCGCCCATAAAGACTGAACCTTCGAGGGCATAGTTCACTTCACCCTTTGGCCCCACGGCAACTGTAGTCAATAAGCCATGGTTTGAGCGCACCGCTTTTGTCCCTGTATTCATCAACAAAAAACAACCAGTACCGTAAGTATTCTTCGCCATGCCGGGCTCGACACATAGCTGACCAAAA
The DNA here is from genome assembly GCF_025653985.1 of Shewanella sp. SM69. NCBI lineage: Bacteria > Pseudomonadati > Pseudomonadota > Gammaproteobacteria > Alteromonadales > Shewanellaceae > Shewanella > Shewanella sp. SM69. Next base: position 95,477 of record NZ_JAKKRV010000017.1, on the reverse strand, counting down.
AGCGCAGCCTGTTGATCGCCCGCCATTCCTGCAACTTGGATTTCACTGCCTTCGCCAGCAATCCGTGTCGTACCATACACGCTGCAAGAAGGTTTAACTTCTGGCAACATAGACAAGGGAATATCTAAGGCTTCGAGTAACTTATTATCCCAAGTCAGGCTATGGATATTGAATAGCAAAGTGCGGGCAGCATTGGTGGGATCGGTGACATGCACCTTGCCCTCGGTTAACTTCCACACGAGCCAAGTATCAATAGTGCCGAACAACAACTCACCACGCTCGGCTTGCTCACGGGCATTGGGCACATTATCTAGAATCCATTTGATCTTAGTGCCTGAAAAATAAGGGTCGAGTAATAAACCGGTATTCTCACGCACATATTCTTCTAACCCTTGAGCTTTGAGTTGCTCACAAATCTCAGCGCTGCGACGGCACTGCCACACTATCGCGTTATAAATAGGTTTACCTGTGGCCTTCTCCCATATAACAGTGGTTTCCCGCTGATTGGTAATGCCAATGGCGGCCACTTCATCGCTGTGAATACCCGCACGCGCCAATACTTCAATTAACACTGAACTTTGGCTTGCCCAAATCTCCATGGGATCATGCTCGACCCAACCCGGATTAGGGTACAACTGGGTAAATTCCCGCTGGGACACGCTGACAATGTTTGCGTCGTGATCGAACACTATCGCCCTTGAGCTGGTCGTGCCTTGATCTAAGGCCACCACGTATTTTTTCTGCACGCTACTATCCTATCTGAACTCTCCGCCGCCTTTTTATGCTGGCGAGAATTAACATGATCCACCGACTTATGCAGTGAATATATTCGGAATTTACTGCCGTGACCAGCAAGCAAGCCGTAAAACAAGATAACGCCACCATGCTATAGCTATAAAAAAGCCCTGAAGATTCAGGGCTTTTTTTAACATACTGAACTTACATCTTGTAGCTCATTTGGATACCCGCAAGCCATACATCGCCGCTTGCTTCGCCGTTAAAGTTAACAGTCGCTAGGTTCAATAGGTTTTGCTGTTCGTTGATTGGCGCATCGCCAGTCGCTTTAATATAAGTCACAGCAAAATCAACGTTCAGGTTCTTAGTTGCCTGATAACATGCGCCCACAGAGAACCACAGACGGTCAGAGTCTGGAATTGTGGTTGTGCGCCACTCGTCATTTGCCGCCGTTTTATCTAAAGCAACACCGGCACGCACTAACCAATCGTTATTCACTTGATAAGTCGTCCCTAGCGCGAAGCGCCAGTTATCTTCGAAGTGCTCTTCTTTAACTAAATCAGACTCTAAACCGCCCTTAGGTTTAACTTCACCAGGGAAATAAGCCACTAGTTGATCGAATACGCTCCAATCTGTCCAGTTCACACTCGCATGCATGGCCCAGTTATCGGTCAATTGGTGATGGGAAGCTATCTCTGCAAAAGCGGGCAATTCAAGCGGTAAATAACCTTCAATGGACACATCTTGGCCGCCAGTGTACAGCACACCTGAAGCATGACCATCCAAGTCCAGCTTCACGCCGCTGTGATAAGCAAAACCCAAACGGTGAGCCGGATTAATTTGCCAACTCGCACCTAACTGCCAGCCGTAACCCACATCATCACCCTTCATGCTTTTCAGCTCAGTGCCACCTGGAGGTAACATAGCCTGCACAGGAGCCGGCAGAGCAGGTTTGATACCATCGACCCAACCTGGTAATGAGGCACCGATTTCGCCCTCACCATAAACAATCCGTACACCAGCACCAACGCTGACAGCATCATTGATGCGATAAGCAATGTTTGGATTAAATTCAACGGTCGTAACCGAAGTCTTGTTACCAAAAATAGCCGCTGCGTGGGTCGCGGGTAATTCAGTGGCTAGACCATAATTAGAGTTTACCGCTAGCCCCCAAGTCCATTGATCATTTAGCTGATTTGAGTAGTAAAAGTTTGGCACGAGTGCGTCATCGGCCACATCCAGTGCATCGCCACCTTTCATAACAACAGGATTAGGACCAATTAACGGTGAGCTAAGGCTCACATCACCAGTCACATCGACGTTTGGCATAACGTAAATGCCACCCGCGGACAACTGACGTCCTTCTAAATAAGTGAGCATGGCAGGATTTCGACCTTGAGCCGAAGCGTTATCCGCCATAGCGGCTTCACCCGCAAAGGCGCGACCTAAACCTGTAGCAGAGTATTCCGCAAGTTGAAAACCCGCGGCATGGAGTTGAGTCGTTGAACTTAACAAGGCTGCAGTGACAGCCAAAGTCAGAAGACGTTTTTGCATTGTTATTCTCTAATCATATTATTGTTATCTGTACTACTTAGATGAGTACTGCGGCGTTCAGGCAAAATAGAGCAAACACTCCATATTGAATGCGCAGCAGTTTACTTATGCAGAAGATGTTTGCAACCAAAGGAGATAAAACAGATAAAAACTCTAAAGAAATACAAATTTAAAACAGATTTAGTGACGCACATCACCATTCAAACAAAGACTAACCTTTAAGCACTCAAAAATCATTCACAACAGTCGTGAGATTTAAATTAACAAACCAAAAAATATCAATATTAAACAACAAGATAAAAAATTAAAACTTTGGAACACGTGTAAATTATTTAAACTCGACACATTCAGCATAAATCACTGCAGAGAATAAAATTTTCTAGTATCAAAACGACAATAAAAATTTATGCTTTTAAATACAATTAATTAAATTAAGAGAGTTTTGAGATTCAAAACAAAAACGCCTAGGTATTAACCTAGGCGCTTAAATATAGACTCAACACGAGTACAAATGTGCGCTGAAAGTTTAGCAGCGCCAACCTTGGATTTGAGTTTCGTACTGACTGATTTGCGCAGCATGGGACAAGGTCAGCCCAATAGCATCTAACCCATTGAGTAACTTATGTCTCGCCGACTCTGCCAGCGTAAAACTAAACTCAGCACCTGACGGTGCAATCACTTTACAGCTTGTGAGATCAACCGTGATTTGCGCGCCTTCTTCTGCGGCCACTTCATCCATCAACTGACGCACCTGCTCGTGGGTTAACGCCACAGGTAACAAGCCATTATTGATTGAGTTACCGTAAAAAATGTCGGCAAAACTCGGTGCAATAATGGCGCGCAAACCGAAGTCCGCCAGCGCCCAAGGCGCATGTTCGCGGCTTGAACCACAACCAAAGTTTTCCTGCGACAAAAGAATTGAAGCGCCTTTATAACGAGGCTGGTTCAATGAAAACTCAGGATTAGGCACATCGCCCGCATCATCTAAATAACGCCAGTCATGAAATAAGTGCACGCCAAAACCATCGCGCGTCACCTTAGACAAAAACTGTTTCGGAATGATCTGATCCGTATCGATATTGGTGCTGTCGATCATGACCGCAAGCCCGGTATGGGTCGTAAAAGGTTGCATTAACTTCTCCTCTTGGATTTACGGTAATTAGTAAGGTTTACGGATATCGACAAAATGCCCAGCCACCGCAGCGGCGGCGGCCATCGCTGGGCTCACCAAATGGGTACGACTACCACGGCCTTGGCGACCTTCGAAATTACGATTACTGGTCGAAGCACAGCGATCGCCCGCCTCTAATCTGTCATCGTTCATCGCTAAACACATGGAACAACCCGGTAAACGCCACTCAAACCCGGCTTCGATAAAGATTTTATCTAAGCCTTCGGCTTCGGCTTGGGCTTTCACTTGACCTGAACCAGGTACAACAATCGCAGTGACGCCACTCGCGACTTTACGGCCTTTGGCATGCACGGCGGCGCTGCGTAAATCTTCAATCCGTGAGTTAGTACATGAACCGATAAATACTTTGTTGATAATGATGTCTGTCATAGGCGTACCCGCACTCAGGCCAATGTATTCTAGGGCCTTTTCCATACTAGCTCGGGTACTTGGATTTACTTCATCAATAGGATTTGGCACTTTTCCATCGATCGCTACGACTTGGCCAGGGTTAGTGCCCCAAGTCAATTGCGGCGCGATATCGGCGGCATCGAGTATCACAGTCGCATCAAACACGGCGCCATCATCGGTTTTTATGGCTTGCCAGTAAGCGACAGCCTCTGCCCAATCTTCGCCCTTAGGTGCAAACTCGCGGCCTGCTAAATAGTCGAAAGTGGTTTGATCCGGCGCGACCATGCCCGCCTTAGCGCCCATCTCAATCGCCATGTTGCACACTGTCATGCGGCCTTCCATCGACAGGGCTTCAATCGCCTCACCGCAGAACTCCACCACATAACCCGTGCCACCATCCATGCCGATTTTGCCAATAATAGCGAGTACGATATCTTTGGCGGTCACGCCATCGGTGACATGACCACGCACTTCAATCTTCATGGTTTTAGCTTTTAACTGACGCAGGGTTTGCGTTGCTAAAACGTGCTCAACTTCAGATGTGCCAATGCCAAACGCCAGCGCACCAAAGGCGCCATGGGTCGCGGTATGGGAATCACCACAGACAATCACAGTGCCGGGTAAGGTAATCCCTAACTCTGGCCCCATTACATGCACAATCCCTTGATTAGGATGGTGAATGTCATATAAACGCACGCCAAAGTCTTTACAGTTTTGCGCTAGGGTTTCAACCTGTGCGCGCGCCATATGGCTTAGCGCATCTAAACTGGCGCTACGGGTCGAAGTGTTGTGATCCATAGTGGCAAAGGTTTTTTCCGGTGCACGTAGTTTGCGGCCTGCCACTTTTAAGCCACTGAATGCTTGGGGAGAAGTCACTTCATGGACTAAATGTCTGTCGACATAAATGATCGGCGCTTCACCTTCAGGAGTCGCTACAACGTGGGCATCCCATACTTTTTGATACAGCGTTTTTGCCACCGAGTTTTTTGGCACAGTCGTCATTACACACCTTCCTTTATAGCATTGGCGATAAAGTCACCCATCTCGCGAGTGGATTTAGCTTGGCTACGCTTGTCTGCGCTCAATAGTTCACCGGTTAAGTAGCCAGAATTTAACGCTTTGCTTACGGCACGCTCAATCGCACAGGCGGCTTCTTCTTGCTTTAAGCTGTGGCGCAACATTAATGCCGCCGACAGAATTTGGGCGATAGGGTTTGCAATGCCTTTGCCCGCGATATCCGGCGCACTGCCACCCGCTGGTTCGAATAAACCAAAGCCAGTGCTGTTCATGCTCGCCGATGACAACAAGCCCATAGAGCCCGTTAACATGGCGATTTCGTCGGATAAAATGTCGCCGAACAGGTTAGAACATAGCATCACATCAAACTCATCGGGGCGGCGCAGCAACTGCATGGTCGCATTATCGATATAGATATGTTCCAGTTCGACATCGGGAAAATCTACCGCCACTTCTTCGACCACTTGGCGCCATAACACTGAACAGGCGAGCACGTTGGCTTTATCCACTGAGGTGACTTTTTTACGGCGACCACGGGCGGCTTCAAAGGCGATGCGAGCGATACGGCTAATTTCGCGGCGGCTATAACGCATGGTATCGAAGGCTTCTTCATTTTCGCCTTCGCCTTGACGGCCCTTCGGCTTACCAAAGTAAATACCGCCGGTTAACTCGCGTACACATAAGACATCAAATCCACGGGCGGAAATATCGCTACGCAGCGGCGACATATGCTCTAAGCCATCATGCAATTTAGCTGGACGCAGATTACAAAACAGTTCGAAGTGACCACGCAGAGGCAATAGCGCACCGCGCTCAGGTTGCTCATTTGGCGGTAACTTTTCCCACTTAGGGCCACCGACTGAACCAAATAGGATCGCATCGGCCGCTTCACAGCCCTTTAGCGTGGCATCGGGTAAGGGACAACCGTGGTTATCAATGGCAATACCGCCAACATCGAATTCAGTGTATTCGATATTCAAATCGAAACGCGCTTCAACCTCACGCAACACTTTACGCGCCTCTGCCATCACTTCTGGGCCGATCCCATCCCCTGCTAATACTGCTATTTGATAACTCATACGCCAGCCAACTCCTTTAAATGTAAATGCTTTATGCTCGACCTTGCTATTCTCTGGATGCTTTTAGCGACTAGACGCCGCCTAGCTCTCGATTTTTTTGCATGCTTTGTTTGTAATCGGCAACCTTGTCTGCGCGGCACGTTAAGTTCATCACATGCACTAAAGCGCGTGCCGAGGCTTCAACCACATCGGTTGCCAAACCTACGCCGTGAAAGTTTTGCTCGTGGTAAACCGCGGTAATATCCACTTGGCCTAAGGCATTTTGACCTACGCCTTTAGCGCCTAGCTTGTAGCTGATGATATCGATTCGACGATCGGTTGCGCGAGCAATCGCGTTATAGGCAGCATCAACAGGACCATTACCCGTTGCGGCTTCGGTTTTAATTTCGCCGCCCACTTCGATACGCACAGTCGCCGTAGCAACGCCTTCAGTTGAGTCAGACTGCACCACTAATTGCTGCAATTGATAGTGATTGTCTTCTTCGGCCTGCGCTTCCATAAAGGCTAAGGCTTCTAAATCATAATCAAATACTTGGCCTTTTTTATCTGCCAATTTTAGAAACTCTTCATACAGAGTATCCATATTGTAATCGTGCTCGCTATAGCCCATTTCTTCCATGCGATGCTTGATCACATGGCGACCCGAGCGAGAGGTCATATTCAAGTTATTGCGATTCAAACCTATACTTTCTGGCGTCATGATTTCATAGGTATTTTGTGCTTTTAACATGCCATCCTGATGGATGCCCGACGAATGGGTAAAGGCATTCGCACCGACAATCGCCTTGTTCGCCTGCACTGGCATATTGCATAACTGGCTGACTAAATTAGAAGTACGGTGAATTTCTTTGGCATTAATGCCCGTTTCTAACCCTAACATCCCCTTACGCGTCGCTAAAATCATCGCGATCTCTTCCAGCGAACAGTTACCCGCACGCTCACCTATGCCATTGATCGTACATTCAATTTGACGCGCACCGTGTTGCACTGCGGTTATCGAGTTAGCCACAGACAAACCTAAGTCATCGTGGCAATGCACTGAGATCACCGCTTGGTCGATATTCGGCACCCGATTAAACAAAGTTTGAATGATATTGCCAAACTCGCTTGGCACTGTGTAACCGACCGTATCGGGAATATTAATGGTGCGTGCGCCCGCACGAATGGCGGCTTCTACCATACGACATAGATTATCGATGGGCGTACGCCCCGCATCCTCACAGGAAAACTCCACGTCATCAGTAAAACGGCGAGCATACTTCACTGCGCCCACCGCCATCTCTAACACTTGATCGAAAGAACGCTTCAACTTGCTCTCAACGTGAATCGTTGAGGTCGAGATAAACGTATGGATACGGAATTGATCTGCAACTGACAAGGCCTGCGCCGCAGCATCTATGTCCTTTTCAAGTGCACGGGATAAAGCACAAACACGGCTATTTTTGATGGTACGCGCTATGGTCTGCACTGACTCAAAATCACCGGGTGAAGAAACCGGAAAACCCACTTCCATCACATCCACACCGAGACGTTCCAGCGCCATAGCGATCTGTAGTTTTTCTTTGACCGACAAACTTGCGGCTAACGCCTGCTCACCATCACGCAAGGTAGTATCAAATATTATGACTCTGTTAGACATCTCGCTTCTCCATGGAACGTCACCGTTCGTTAGTTAATTTTTGCCGTATTCAGATACAAAAAACCCCGCAACATCGGTGCGGGGTTTGTGAATGCTTTGCCTCTTTATCGAGCGTGCAACACTAAGACCTCCGCGTATAAACCGCGAGAGAGAGAAGGAGGAGGTCGAGTTTGCGGCTAATAATATTCATTTAATCTGTATATTTATTCTGTTTGAATTATTGAGGACGGTTAATATTTAACTTGCCTAGCCGATAGTGTCAACCCTAATTTTTTCATGTTCCACTCATTCAACCTGTCTTAAGGCTAATAACGGTGAGTTTCATCCCCAAATTAGTGATCGATTCCACAGAATTAACCAGCTGTTTGGATTCAGAAATCACTGGGATGTGTTAACTTATTCCCCTTAGAAAAAAATAGTTTTTTATGCAAAAAACGATTAAGAAAAGTTATAATCCCGCCTTAGTGATTAGGGATATTAGAACTTACGCATTTTATATGGAGCACAAAATGGATTTTCGCGTCTTGGTACTGAGCCTGTTGTTATGGCTGTTTCCCTTTGGGGCCAGTGCTATAGACCAATTAGATGAACTCACTGAACTCGTCTACCAATATCCCAGTAAAGCACTCACTCAAATAACAGCGTTAGAAAAACAATTTGCGACCAGTGCAAGCTCAGATATCAATCGACTCCGATTAAGTGTGTTGAAATGCCAAAACCTACTACAAATAGGGGAAAATGAAGCCGCTATCAACGTCGCTCAATTAGGCGAAGCAAACGCTAAACAACTTAAGCTAGATCAAGTACGCCCTTACTTTTTGATTTGCCAAGCCGACGCCAACCTTAGCTATAACAATGTTCAAAATGCCCTACCTTTGCTTGATTCAGCCATTAACCTCGCGCGACGTTACCAGCAACCACAAGCCTTAGTCGATGCTTTACGCTTACGTGGCCAACTCGATACTGACACTGATAACTTCTCCTCTGCTATCGAAGATTTACGCCTCGCGATTGATATTTATCCGGATATTCATACTCAAACCCAAAATTGGATTTGGCCACCACAAGCCTATGTGTATGCCGCGATGGGAAATTTACTTTATGCCACCCATGATTTCCCCCAAGCCATGTATTACACCAACTTAGGTATACAAAGTGCCGATGCAAAAGGGAAAGTTTTACACTTTATTTTACGCAATGCAGCTCGGATAGCGCTTGATAATCAAGAGTTTGATTACAGTGATAAACTCGAACAACAAGCTAAAGCGCTTTTACCTGAGCTCGGTTCGCCACTTGAACTCGCCTACAGTTATGCCATTTTGGCCTCAATCGCGCTCGATAAAGGCCGCATCGATAATGCCGAAGAATATCTTTCTATCGCGATTAATACGTTTAAAAAACAAAATCAACAATTAGCAACAATGCGTTCAACTCGCCTACTCGCCCAAATTCGTTTTGCTCAGCATCAAGAAGATGCCGCTTTAATCCTCATGAATCACGCTATTGAGCAAGCTGAAAACCTAAAACAATACTCAGATCTCAAAGGGTTTTACGGGATCATGAGCGATCACTACTTAGAAAAAGGGGATTTTAAACAAGCCTATTCTTTCTTGCTCAAACGTTATCGAGCGGCCGAGCTCACCAATCAAGCGATGAATAATGCTCGGATATTGCAGTTTAAGGCCCGTCTAAATCAACAAGATCTACAGCAGGAGCCAAATAGCACTGCACCAGAAAAAGATTCAATCTTACAAGAGCTAAATGTCGATTGGGCCTATAGCACACTGTTCTTAATCGCGATGGCATTATTGGGCGGAGCTATTTGGTATTTGATTGATAAACAGAATAATCGTGCCCCACATATTGAAGGTAATGAACCTGCGGAAACGCTGCTCCAACAAGTCACATCAGCATTAAACAGTGCCAAACAAGGTAATTACCCACTGTCTTTATTATTGTTTAATGCGAGTCAGATCCGTCAAGTTGACCTACCTCTCTTACAGGATGAGCTACAACACAGACTACGGGAGCAAGATAAGTTAATCCGATATTCGATGGATGAAATTGTCATTATCCTGCCGCATACCTCGGCAACTGGTGCTAAAAGAGTCGTTAGTCAGTTAGTTGCTTGCATTCAGCCTTGGCAGGGTTCAAGTAAGGTCAATATTGGTATAGCGGCGATGCAACAGTTTGATACCTTAGAGTCTTTAATTAAGCGAGCCAGCATAAATCAACTCGGCAAAGTGAAAGTCAGCGATCATTTAGGCGATTATTCCCCCGCTAAGTAAGCCGCAATTTCATCGAGAAAAGCGTCGCCAAAACGGCTCAACTTACGCTCGCCTACACCATTAACGGCGAGCATTTCACCCGCACTCGTTGGCATCATGGCCGCCATTTCAGCAAGGGTCGCATCGTTAAAGACTAAATACGGTGGCACGTCCTGCTGCTCAGCAATGGTTCTACGCAATAACTTCAACCGTGCGAACAACTTACGGTCGTAACTCAGCGGCGCCTTAGACTGGCTCACCTTACGTTTTGTGGTTGTTAACTGAATACGCGGTTCGGCGAGCATTAACGCCACTTCCCCTTTGAGCACAGGTCGTGCCGATGGGTTTAAGGTAATAGAGGAGCCGCGGGTCACATCTTGACTCGCCAGTCCCAGATGAATGAGTTGACGGATCACGCTCAACCAATATTCATGGCTCTTGTCTTTACCAATCCCCCAAGTCGTGAGTTTGTCATGCCCACGATCGACTATCGGTGCGCCTTTCGAGCCGCGCAACACTTCAATTAAGTGATTGATACCAAAACGTTGCCCTAAACGGAAAATACATGACAACACCTTCTGCGCATCTTCGGTGCCGTTGTAACGCTTAGGTGGATCGAGGCAAATGTCGCAGTTACCACAGGGCTCTAATGCACTCTCATCGAAGTAATGCAGCAACACTTGGCGGCGACAGGTCTGCGCCTCGGCAAAGGCGGCCATGGTATTGAGTTTATGGAATTCGACCTGTTGCTGCGGCCCAGGCTCAGACTGTTCAATCAAATGCCGCACCCGGCCAATATCGGCGGGATCGAATAGCATAAAAGCTTCAGCATCGAGCCCATCGCGGCCGGCTCGGCCCGTTTCCTGATAATAGGCTTCGATACTTTTCGGGATATCGTAATGCACCACAAAGCGCACGTTCGACTTGTTGATCCCCATACCGAAAGCGACTGTGGCGACCACGATATCGATTTGATCTTTAAGGAAACTATCCTGTACTGCACCGCGGTCTTCCTGCGTCATTCCCGCATGATAGGCCTTGGCATTAAAACCTTGCAGACATAAACGGTCGGCCACTTCATCGACACGACGACGACTGCTGCAATAAATAATGCCGTTAGTGCCATTCTGCTGCGTTAAAAAATGCCGTAACTGATTAGCCGCATTAAGCTTTTCGGCCACTGTATAACGAATATTGGGCCGGTCGAAACTTGAAAGTAAACGGAATGGCTCAATGCCGAGTCGCTCACAAATACTCTGCCGCGTCGCCTGATCCGCAGTAGCGGTTAAAGCCATCATGGGCACATAGGGGAAGAGTTGTTTTAACTGGCCGAGCGCCGCATATTCAGGGCGAAAATCATGACCCCATTGACTGATACAGTGCGCCTCATCGATGGCAAACATCGCTAGCTGGAGCGACTGCATTCGTTCAATAAAATCTGCGCTTAATAAGCGTTCAGGTGACACATAAAGCAGTTTTAACTCACCGTGGCGCAACTGCCTTAATACTTCGGCACTCTGCTCGCGCGGCAAAGAAGAATTGAGATAAGCCGCGGCAACACCGGTTTGCAATAAGCTATCGACTTGATCTTTCATCAAAGAAATCAATGGGGAGACGACAATAGTGATGCCATTCATCATCAGGGCGGGTAACTGATAACACAGACTCTTACCGCCGCCCGTCGGCATGATCACTAGGCAATCTTGCCCGCCGCAGACACGTTCTATCACCTCCCGCTGACCGTCCCTAAAGTCACGGTAACCAAACACCTGTGCGAGGCGTTGCGAGAGCGGATCATCATGCGTGTCGAGTACGAGCTTTTCCATGGATCTTCTATGTCAAAAGTGAGGGGGCCTATTCTATACCCAAACGACCTCAAAATGCAGGATTCAGCGGGAATTTAAAGTACGTTAAAATCCGCCATGACCTCATCAGAGTCACGTCGCCTGAGTCACTTAGCCTGAGCACTTCGCATTAGTGGCACAGTTGCATTCGTAGTGAGGTTCACTGTAGATTAATTGCTCTAAGCCGCACTTTCCTAATCTAAGTGTTGATAACAAATCCAATTACGCCTAATACCGTCACTCAGTGACAAGGACCAGAAACCATGACAAGCCCAATCCAAGCCGAAATATTAAGCAGAGTGGCAGAAGTATTTGATCAACATGTGCCTTTTCATAATCTGCTCGGGCTCGATATAAAACGCTACGATATCGACGGTGTCGAAGTTGTGATCAATATGAAGCCTGAACTGATTGGCAATATCCATCAACAGATCCTTCACGGTGGTGTCACGGCCACGGTACTGGATGTGGTCGGCGGACTCACCGCATTTGCAGGGCTGGTCGCCAGCCGTGAAGATTGGACAATCGAAGAACTACAACAACGCCTCCAAACTTTAGGGACGATTGATATGCGCGTCGATTATCTGCGGCCGGGACGCGGTCTCACCTTCACGGGTACGGGCAGTGTCATTCGAGCAGGTAATCGAGTCTCTGTATGCCGCATGGAGTTGCATAATGAGCAAGGTACGCATATCGCTTTTGGAACAGGGACTTATATGGTGGGTTAGTGTTTAATTTTAGATAAGCATTTATCGTCTTAACGCTCAAAACTGACCAAGGTAAACATCTTGATTAGCAAGATGTTTACCCATATTCCCCCCGCCATTGACTCTCCTATCGAGATATCCTGTAACGAAAAGAACGTGACCCATCCCTTGAGTCAGCGGTCAGACAGACCTACAATCGCCACCTTGTTGTTCTTCGAAGATGTCTCATGCCAGATCTTGAATACCGCAAAGGAATCCTACTCGCCGTCAGTGCTTACTGTATGTGGGGTTTTGCGCCTTTATATTTCAAATTACTCAATCAAGTGTCCGCCACCGAAATCCTACTCCATAGGGTAATTTGGTCGTTCGTGTTTATGCTGATCATCATGCAGTTTATCGGCGGATTTTCTCGCCTACGCTTACTGTTTAAACAGCCTAAGCAGCTTATAGTTCTCGTCATCACCTCCATACTGATCGCCGCAAACTGGCTGTTATTTATCTGGGCGGTGAATAACGACCACATGCTCGATGCCAGTTTAGGCTACTTTATCAATCCTTTACTCAACGTCTTGCTCGGTATGTTATTTCTAGGTGAAAGATTGCGTAAGCTACAATGGTTCGCGGTCGCACTCGCGAGTACCGGCGTACTGCTCCAATTAATCTCCTTCGGCTCGATTCCCATCGTCTCACTGGCACTCGCGGGCACCTTTGGTTTCTATGCGCTACTGCGAAAAAAGGTCAATGTGGATGCTAAGGCCGGATTATTGGTCGAAACCGCAGTGTTATTACCGGTAGCGCTGATTTATCTCCTCGCAACCTTAGACACAGCCACAGCGAGCATGCTGACTAATGATTGGCAACTGAATCTGATGTTAATGGCGGCTGGGATAGTGACTACCATTCCTTTACTGTGTTTTGCAGGGGCAGCGGTACGTATTCCATTGTCTATGCTCGGCTTTTTCCAATATATTGGCCCGAGTATTATGTTTATCCTCGCGGTGAGTCTATTCAATGAGCCCTTCGATGCCGAAAAAGGCGTGACCTTCGGATTTATCTGGAGCGCGCTGCTCGTCTTTACCTTAGATATGGCCTATAAACGCAAAACGGCGTAAGCATTATCACACCGATAAACACAGTGGCAGAAGTGATGACATATGATGGTTACTTCTGTAATTGTGCTAAAAACTCACTCCCTTGCGGCACTGTTAGTAATAAACTGTAGCCTTTAGTCGTTGGCACTAACACTAACTGCGATTTATCTGTTATCGCCAAAAATGCCCTGCCTTTCCCCTGCAACTTAAACCAGCCTAATTGAAACCCTGGCATGCCTATGCCGTTCGTTTTAAAGCTCGGCGTTAAATCTGCCTCTTGTTGCAAATCGACTATGCGTGCCTCGGCGGGCAATAAATCCACGCGGGATAACTGCACTTTATAGAAGGGAACATCCAATGTGAGCTCTGTATCGGTTAACACTAATTCGGCGCTATTCGATTGATAGAAGACCCAAGAAAATCCGCCCATCATCACCAGCAATATACCTAAACTCGCTGACTTCGCTATCTTAGGCATATTTTTTAGCCATAACATCAGTAAGATACCCGCTAAACCGAGCAATAAGACGATAAAACTGAAGATAGAGGTTTGGGTTAAAGGGGCGAGTTCAAAAAATTGAGGACTCATTGGCAGTATCTCCCGTGCAGTGAAGCCTTAATCTGCCAATAAAGACATATTATGTCAATAAAAATGCCAGCGCTAATATGAGTACTAGGCTGGCATTGATTGGATTGATTTAGAACGGCTTAAAGATCGATCGCGAGAATTTTTGAGCGGCGTTGATAGTTATACAACTGCTTCTTCTTCTGTGGCAGTGCTTCAACATCTTCAATCACAAAACCATGCTCTAAGAACCAGTGAATGCTCCGAGTTGTCAATGCAAACAAGCGTGAATAACCACGGTTTCTGGCCTGATTGATAATGTTCTTCAGCAGTAAGCTCCCTCTGTCGGCATCGCGATAATCGGGATGCACCACTAAACAAGCAAACTCACCCGCATTGTCCTCTTCAAAAGGATAGAGCGCAGCGCAACCAATCACTAAACCATCACGTTCAATCAACATGAACTGTTCGATTTCAATCTCAAGCTGCTCACGACTACGACGCACCAGAATGCCTTGTTCCTCCAATGGACGGATAAGGTTCAACACACCGCCAATATCGGCGATCGACGCACAGCGTAAACGCTCAGCACTCTCAGTGACGATTTGTGTACCAATCCCTTCACGGGAAAACAGCTCTTGTAGCAAAGCACCATCTTCAAGGTAGCTAACTAAATGACAACGTGGCACACCATTGCGGCAAGCATCGATACTGGCTTTGAGAAACGCCATAGTACCAACACAAGCAGAACCTTGCTCGGCCAGCTTGTTCATGATGTTTTGCGCATCATTTGGCATCAACTCGGCAATCACATCGCCATTTCGATCGAGAATACCGTTCTGTGAGCTAAAGCCGATCATCTTGTCTGCTTTGAGCTTAATCGCCACTTGAGTCGCGATTTCCTCGGCGGTGAGATTAAAACTTTCACCAGTAACCGAAGCAGCAATCGGCCCCATCAATACGATGCAGTGATTATCTAACTGACGTTTTAAGCCTTGCACATCAATACGACGCACTTTGCCACTCAGGCAAAAATCCACACCATTATCCACACCCAGTGGTTGAGCAATCACAAAGTTGCCGCTCACTAAGTTAATTTGCGCACCTTGCATCGGCGTATTACTTAAACTCATGGATAAACGCGCTGTGATATCAAATTGCAGTGCACCCGCAACTTGCTTAATCACTTTGAGCGAATCTTCATCCGTGATACGCACACCGTCGTGGTAGGCAGGCGCAATACCGTTGGCGGCTAATGCTGCATCAATCTGCGGCCTAGCGCCATATACCAACACCACTTTGATCCCTAAACTGTGCAGCAGGGCGACATCATTTAAGATGGCGCGGAATTGATTTTGAGCCAAAGCTTCACCACCCAGCATGACCACAAAAGTTTTACCTCTGTGAGCATTAACATAGGGGGCAGAATGACGAAATCCATCAACCAGTTCAGTGGTACGCACGCGTTATTTACACCTCATTTTTGAGCTGGCAGCGTCACTATGACACACCAGGAATGAATCGCTAACTTTCGCGTATGGTATTGCATTTTAATTCAGATATAAAGAATTTATTCTCACCAAAGTGCAGATTTGATGATTTAAAGTGCTTAGAACCGCACTATTTTATATTTTCAGTAAGTGTTCACACTTTTTTAACTTCACAGGGGATGATTCAGCGGCTTAAGTTTGCGAGGCAATTATCTCAACTTGATGACTAGCCACTAAAAAAATGCAAAAAAAAGCCCCTTAAATAAGGGGCTTTTCTCGAAACACTAACCAAGGATTACTTGATTTTTGCTTCTTTGTAGATAACGTGCTGACGAATAACTGGATCAAATTTTTTGATTTCCATTTTTTCAGGCATGTTACGCTTGTTTTTTTCAGTTGTGTAGAAGTGACCAGTTTTAGCTGTAGAAACTAATTTGATCTTCTCACGATTACCTTTAGCTTTAGCCATGATCTATTATACCTTCTCGCCACGAGCACGAAGTTCAGCAACAACAACTTCGATACCTTTTTTGTCGATCAGACGAATACCTTTAGTAGATACACGTAACTGTACGAAACGCTTTTCTTCTTCTAACCAAAAACGGTGGTTTTGTAGGTTAGGTAAAAAACGACGACGGGTCGCGTTTTTTGCGTGCGAACGGTTGTTACCAACCATCGGCTTCTTGCCAGTAACTTGGCATACTCTTGACATGTCAATCTTCTCCAAAAACAATTTTAACGCTCGAGCATTAATGTGCCTCGTATGGCCGTCGCCCGAGGCACAAAGAGGGCGCATTTTATACACGATCACAGAGTGAAGATCAAGTGTTAGATTAATTAATCCAGCCTCGTTCTGCAAAAGAAACTATCTCTCGATCACCTACAACCATATGGTCCAATAAGGATACGTCTATGGTTGCTAACGCATTTTTTAATCGCTCAGTTATTCGTCGGTCAGCCTGACTGGGCTCGGCAATACCAGACGGATGATTATGACAAACTATAACTGCTGCGGCCTTTTTCTCCAGCACTAAGCTCACCACTTCACGTGGGTACACTGAGGCTGAGTCTATTGTACCGCGGAATAATTCGACAAATTGAATCACTCTATGCTGGCTATCCAGCAGTAAAACTGCGAACACTTCATAGGAGCGATCGGCCAATTGTCGCATTAAATAGTCCCGAGTTAAATCGGGATTTGTCAAAACCTGACCTCTTTGCAGATTTTCCTGCGCTACACGCCGCGCTAATTCGGCCGCAGCTTGAAGCTGGGCGTATTTTACAGGTCCTACGCCCGGAAGTCGACACACCTGATTTCTTGGGGCACAGAGCAGGTTTCTGAGGCCGCCAAACTCGCAAATAAGCGACCTAGCAAGGTCAACCGCGTTTAATCCAGCTAAACCGTTACGCAGCAATACTGCCAGTAATTCAGCATCCGAGAGATGCGCAGCTCCTTTTTGTAACAGTTTATCTCTGGGACCTTCGCCCTCAGGCCAATCTTTAATCCCCATGTGACCTCCCTGTCATCTCACATATTTTCACTTTACTGAGTATGGACGAGATTTTTTGAACTGGGATAGTCACTAAAATTCACCACTTTGTGATATTGTTGCCGGCATTATTTCTATCTCGGATGATGTCTGT
Source organism: Shewanella sp. SM69 (assembly GCF_025653985.1). Taxonomy (NCBI): domain Bacteria; kingdom Pseudomonadati; phylum Pseudomonadota; class Gammaproteobacteria; order Alteromonadales; family Shewanellaceae; genus Shewanella; species Shewanella sp. SM69. Next base: position 78,263 of record NZ_JAKKRV010000017.1, on the reverse strand, counting down.
GAGTCTGACAAATAAAAACGTCCTGCTGGGCATTGGCGGCGGTATTGCGGCCTATAAAAGTGCTGATTTAGTACGTCGCTTGAAAGAGCGTGGTTTTGATGTGCGCGTGGTGATGAGCCAAAGTGCGATGGAGTTTATTACGCCTCTGACGCTGCAAGCGTTGTCTGGACATCCAGTGGCATCTAGCTTGCTCGACCCCGCAGCAGAAGCAGCCATGGGCCATATAGAACTTGCTCGTTGGGCAGATCTCGTCATCATAGCCCCTGCAACCGCAAACCTATTGGCGCGGATTAATGCAGGCATGGCCGATGAGCTAATCACCACCACATGTCTTGCCACTGAGGCGCCAATTGCCCTGTGTCCAGCAATGAATCAGCAGATGTACCGCAATCTGGCTACGCAGGCGAATTTAGCTAGCCTAGCATCACGTGGTTTGACACTTTGGGGACCCGCCAGTGGCAGTCAGGCCTGTGGTGAAGAGGGTCCAGGACGCATGCTCGAACCGCTAGAAATTGCCGAGCTAGCCAGTGATTTTTTTGCAACAAAAGAAGTCTCTGCGCAGCCTCTTGCAGGCCAGTCGGTGCTGATTACCGCCGGACCAACCCGTGAAGCAATTGATCCCGTCAGATACATTTCAAATCACAGTTCTGGAAAAATGGGCTTTGCACTCGCCAAAGCCGCGGCAGATATGGGTGCAACAGTCACCTTAGTCTCAGGCCCCGTAAATCTCAGCACCCCAGAAGGCGTGACACGGATTGATGTTGAATCGGCGCAAAATATGCTCGATGCTGTTATGGATAACGTTGATAAAAAAGATATTTTTATTGGCTGCGCCGCCGTTGCAGACTACCGCATTAGTGATATTGCTACCTGTAAGATCAAAAAATCGACCGAAGAAATGCAACTTGCGCTGGTGAGGAATCCTGATATCTTAGCCACGGTTGCGAGCTTACCTAACCGTCCTTTTGTGGTGGGATTTGCCGCCGAAACCCATGATGTAGAAGCCTATGCGCGCGATAAGCTCAAACGTAAAAACTTGAACATGATCGCCGCAAACGACGTTTCCATTGCTGGCCTAGGCTTTAATGCCGATGCTAATGCCCTGCGTGTTTTCTGGCCGCACGGCAGTCAAGATTTGCCTGCTACTGACAAACTCACGTTGGCACGGCAATTACTTTCGTTGATAGTGAAAGAAAAAACAAATACATGAAAACACCGATTGAATTAAAAATTCTCGACTCCCGTATCGGCTCAGAATTTCCCTTGCCCGCTTACGCCACCGCAGGCAGTGCAGGCATGGATCTTCGCGCCATGATAGACACGGCTTTAACCATAGCACCGGGTGAAACTGTGCTCATTCCCACGGGGATTGCTATTCATGTGGCCGACCCAGGACTTGCTGCGGTGATTTTACCGCGCTCAGGCCTTGGCCATAAACACGGTATCGTACTGGGGAATCTAGTCGGACTCATAGATTCAGATTACCAAGGCCCCTTAATGGTATCTTGTTGGAATCGTGGTGACAGTCCATTCACCTTAGAAATGGGCGATCGTCTCGCGCAACTGGTGTTTGTTCCTGTGGTACAAGCACAATTCAAACTCGTTGATGAGTTCGACAGCTCAGACCGTGGTGAAGGCGGATTTGGCCATTCAGGCACTAAATAATCCCCTAAGTCGTTATTGAGCCAAGGATACTGCAATGGCTGTAAGCCCAAAAATTAATCGTCGTGAACACATTCTGCAATGTCTAGCGCAGATGCTAGAAACCAACCCAGGACAAAGGATCACCACAGCGAAACTGGCCTCAGAAGTCGGTGTATCGGAAGCCGCACTGTATCGCCACTTCCCGAGTAAAGCGCGGATGTTCGAAGGCCTAATCGAATTTATCGAAGAGTCGTTATTGTCGCGCATCAATTTAATCATGGATGACGAAAAAGACACCATGAAGCGCTGCCAGTTGGTACTGCAACTGCTGCTGATCTTTGCCGAGCGTAACCCAGGAATTTCCCGCGTTCTCAACGGTGATGCTCTACTCGGTGAAAATGAACGCCTCCGTAGCCGCATTAGTACGTTATTTGCCAAAATAGAAACTCAACTTAAGCAAATTTTGCGGGAAAAGACCCTGCGAGAAGGCAAAGGCTTTAATTTAGATGAGGCGATTTTAGCCAATTTACTGTTAGCCTTCGCAGAGGGGCGAATCGCTCAATTTGTACGAAGTGAATTTAAACTCAAACCGACGACACACTTCGATGAACAGTGGCGTTTTATCCAGCACCAACTTTTACAAAGCTAATGATTTTTCAACATAAAGGACGGTAACTATCGTCCTTTATGTTTGATATTCCTTCCTTGTTTCGCTCCATCTTTTGTTTTATCCTCGAAAAACATTTTAAGAACAAAAAACACAATGATTTTACAAGGATGTCAGATGAAACTCTTCCGATTAGCCATGTTGGCGACACTTTGCTTACCAATACTTCCAATATCTACCTTTGCAGCCAATAGCTCCAACGCGAATGCGTTATCGCAAGCACAGTTATTCAACAAAGGTGATGAGTACTCGGATGTAAAAATATCGCCTACTGGTAAATACTTAAGCGCTATCACAAGTGTCGAAGGTAAAAACGTTCTCTTAGTCTTAGATACCCAAACCAAAAAACTCCTCAATGCGATACGTTTTCCCGATAATGCTCAAGTCGGCGACTATGAATGGGCCAACAGTGAGCGACTGGTACTGGCAAAAGAATACCTAAAAGGCTGGCAAGACACACCTATCTACTACGGTGAATTGATGGCGGTAAATGCCGATGGTTCACGAAAAGCGTATTTATTCGGCTTCGAGAGTGGCGAGCAACAAACAGGTTCAAATATCAAGAAAAATACCCCTATGCGGGCGAGCGCGTTTATCCTCGATCCTCTGCCAGATGATGAACGCTACATGTTAGTCAATGCTATTCCATGGAATGATAGGATCAATCTTGACTTTGAACTATCACAAGATGTCTATCGCGTAGACTTGTTCAATGGCACACGTAAACGCATCACAGGCTCACCTATCGGCAGAGCCCGTTTTATGACAGACCATCAAGGTGAAGTCCGCTTCGTTGCAGGTGAGGACAATAAAAACATTACTAAAGTGTTCTACCGCAAAGACGGTAACTGGGTAAATACCGATAAACTAAATCTAGGTCTTGCTGATTTTAAACCACTCTCCTTTGCCGATGATAAAAATACGATTTATGCAGCAGGACGCTCCCAAGGTGAAACCTTAGGGGTTTATAAAATTAATCTCGAAACAGGCGATAAAACTGAAATCATTCAGGATGAAAACGTTGACCCTAGCAACTTTTGGATTAACGGCACCAATAAACAACTTTACGCCGTCGAGTTTGAAAATGGTTACCCAAGTTATGCCTTTGTCGATAATGAGGATTCGCACGCTAAATTGCTAAAAGATCTGCTTGGTGCTCTCCCAGGTCACCAAGTACGAATTGTTAGCGAAACCCGAGATGCAGCAAAACTCGTCGTACTTGCGTTTAATGATCGAAACCCTGGCGATTACTACATATTTGATACGAAAACACTAAAACTTGAATATCTAGCCGCCGCTAAAAAATGGCTCGACCCAGAGCAAATGGCTGATGTTAAACCCATCAGTTTCACCAGCCGTGATGGTAAACAACTCCATGGATATCTAACGCTTCCCTTTGGTAAAGAAACTAAAAACCTACCCTTAGTCGTCAATCCACACGGTGGTCCACACGGTATCCGTGACTGGTGGGGCTTTGACCCACAAAACCAATATCTAGCAAGCCAAGGCATAGCTGTTCTACAGGTCAACTTCCGTGGTTCAGGCGGATATGGCGATCAATTTGAACGCGCTGGCTATCAAAAATGGGGCTCAGATATTCAGCATGACATTATCGACGCAACCCAGTACGTTATTGACCAAGGTTTTGCCGATAAGGAACGCATCTGTATTGTTGGCGGCAGTTTTGGTGGGTACAGCGCCTTGCAGAGCGCTGTGCTTGCGCCAGATATGTTTAAATGCGCCATAGGTGTAGCTGGCGTATATGATCTTGAATTGATGTTTAATGAAGGCGATGTCGCCAACAGCCGTTCTGGTACTAGCTATCTCAAGGATGTGCTTGGCCAAGATAAAGCGGTACTCAAAGCAATGTCTCCTTCTGAAAACGTCGATAAACTCAAAGCAAACATACTATTGGTGCATGGTGGTGAAGATGAGCGAGCGCCAATTGAACAACTCGAATCCCTCGAAAAAGGCCTAAAAGCTCACAATTATCCTTACCAAAAACTGGTGATGGACAATGAAGGCCACGGTTTTTATAACGATGAGCATAGAGCGAAATACTATGAACAAATGCTCAGTTTCCTAAAAACCAATCTGAAACTTTAGAATTGACTCAAACTTGCCGACACTACTAGGCTAAACTCGATTGGCAGTGGTAGATTTAAAGCCGATATCCGATAAGGACTATCGGCTTTTTCATGTGGTCTATGCGCGTTTTTCGGTATGAATTGTCTGCAATTCGCGCTATCCTCCTCCCCCTATTCTTGCCCTAGCGAGAATAACAATAATTTGTATCTGATGCTGAACAGCCCAAGTACCACGTGATGATCAGCATAGGTTTTCTGTTATAGCCGCTACGACGTAGTGGAGGATAAGATGGCATTAAGTGAAGCAGCAGTAAAAGTACAAGCCGCGTTATTAGAACGTGGACTTGAAACCCCAATGCTCCCAAGCGTTTACAGCAGTGAAGAACGTAAAGACAAGATTGAACATCATATGAAAGAAATCCTGACATTAATGTCATTGGATCTGTCAGATGACAGCCTTGCCGATACGCCGCGCCGCATTGCTAAAATGTACGTCGATGAAATCTTCTCCGGCTTAGATTATGCGAACTTCCCTAAGATCACGGTTATCGACAATAAGATGGGCTTCGATGAAATGGTGCGAGTGCAAGACATTAGCCTCACCAGCACCTGCGAACACCATTTAGTGACGATCGATGGCACTGCCACCATAGCTTATCTACCACGCAAAAAAATCATTGGTTTATCAAAGATTAACCGTATTGTGCGTTTCTTTGCTCAACGCCCTCAGGTACAAGAGCGTTTGACTCAGCAAGTGTTAGTCGCGCTACAAACCTTACTCGAAACCAAAGACGTTGCCGTTAAAATGGATGCCGTGCATTACTGCGTCAAATCCCGTGGCGTGATGGACTCCACCAGTTCGACCACTACCACAGCGCTGGGCGGTATTTTCAAATCTAACCCCGCGACCCGCGCCGAGTTTTTGCACCAGTCTAAATAAATGTATTGAAACTTAACGCTATTTAAAACGTGTCGAAATCAATAGCAATCAATACAGCTCAATAAAAAACGCTGTGATTCCCTCTATAGAATCGCAGCGTTTTTGTTTTCTTACCAATCTAATCAAACCCTTCTCGGCCTAGATAAGGTCATTACTGGCTGGGCTGATTAACTGATTTCACCAAGCCAGCGATAGCCACCTGATCAATACAAGCTGCCAAACACTAGACTTAAATCCCGTATTGCTCGCGATACTGGCTCACGGCGGCAAGTTGCACTTCCATCCCTGGTTTTTCAGACAGATAACTGATTAGGTCGGCGAGTTTAATAATTGCCACTATTCCGCAGCCAAAATCACGCTCAACTTCTTGGATGGCCGATAACTCGCCCTTGCCTTTCTCTTGCCTGTCTAAAGCAATCAACACGCCCGCTAATTGTGCTTTATGGGCTTCGATGATTTCCATCGACTCACGAATCGCAGTACCCGCAGTGATCACGTCATCCACCAGCATCACGCGGCCTTTAAGCTCGCTACCGACTAAGCTGCCACCTTCACCGTGATCTTTTTTCTCTTTGCGATTAAAGCAGTAAGGAATGTCGATATCGTGGTGTTCACACAGAGCAACCGCCGTAGTGGTCGCAATCGGAATACCTTTGTAAGCAGGGCCAAACAGCAAGTCGTAATCAATACCAGAATCCACTAACGCAGCGGCATAAAAACGGCCCAGACGCGCTAAATCACGGCCAGTATTGAACAAACCCGCATTGAAGAAATAAGGACTGATACGGCCCGATTTAAGGGTAAATTCGCCAAATCGCAACACCTGACGTTCTAGGGCAAATTCAATAAACTCACGTTGATAGGCTTTCACAATATCTCCTTACGACTTTGTATTTTATTGGCTTTTTATTATGGGGGATTTTTATTCGGTACAGGGCTTGCACTACACTAGCATCTTGCTGCAGATAAAAAGCTGCAGTTAATAAAAAGCCCCGCACTCTATAACATGACGGGGCTTTTTCATCACCACACTATTAGTTCAGTGCGGCTTTCTGCACATCGACGATTTCACGAATACTGTTCTTCGCCAATGCCAACAGTTCGAGTAATTCTTCGTGGCTGAATGGCTCGCCTTCGGCGGTGCCTTGAATTTCGATGATCTTGCCCGTTTCTGTCATCACGACGTTCATGTCAGTTTCTGCGGCGCTGTCTTCGATATATTCTAGATCGCTTATCGCTTCACCCTTGTAAATACCGACGCTGACAGCAGCGATAAGGAATTTCAGCGGGTTAGATTTAATGATGCCTTTACCACGCGCCCAGTTCAACGCATCCACTAAGGCCACACAGGCGCCAGTGATAGAGGCAGTGCGCGTGCCACCGTCAGCTTGGATCACATCACAGTCGATCACGATAGTGTTTTCGCCTAGGGCTTTCATATCCACACAGGCGCGTAGAGCACGACCGATAAGACGTTGAATTTCTTGCGTACGGCCAGATTGCTTACCGCGAGCGGCTTCACGATCCATACGGCTATGGGTCGAACGTGGCAACATGCCGTATTCCGCAGTCACCCAGCCTTGACCCTGACCTTTAAGGAAACGTGGCACACCTTCAGTAAAACTGGCGGTACAAAGCACTTTGGTTTCGCCAAATTCCACTAACACAGAACCTTCGGCATGGGCCGTAAACTGGCGAGTGATAGTGATGGGACGAGTTTGTGCTGGCGTTCTGTTACTTGGACGCATGCGAGATTCCTGTATTCTGAGTCATTGACCGATTTTGGCTGCATATTATAAGGGCTTGAGCCTTAGGATGCCATGCTTAGGGTGATTCTCTGGCAAACTCATCACACTCAAACACCTAATCCCGGTCGCTATTGGCGGTATGCCTTTAATCCTAAAGCCATTGACTCTATAATCGCCTCTCATTATGACGATTACACCATTAGGACAACCCATGATCCAAAGCATGACAGCCTACGCTCGCATCGAGCACAAAGCACAATGGGGCACTGCCTCCTGGGAAATTCGCTCAGTCAATCAACGTTATCTCGAAACTTACCTACGTTTACCCGAGCAATTCCGCAGCTTCGAACCCGTACTGCGCGACCGCCTGCGTAAACGCTTAAGCCGCGGCAAAGTGGAAGTCAATTTGCGCTACGAGCTGGCAGATAACAGCAATAACGAGCTGCAATTGAATCAAGCGCTAGCAAAACAGCTATTAGGCGCCGCCACTTGGCTCAAGCAAGAAGCGGGACAAGGCGATGTCAATCTGACCGACATCCTGCGCTGGCCGGGCGTGCTAGCGAGCGGTGAACAAGATATGGATGCGATCGGCGCCGATCTGATGACAGCCTTCGACTCAGCCATAGATCAATTCATCGAAGCCCGTGGCCGTGAAGGCGAAGCCATCAAAGACATGCTGTTAAGCCGCTTAGACGGAGTCAGCGAGCAAATCGCGGTCGTACGCGAGCACATGCCAACGGTGATGCTGTATCAACGCGAAAAGCTCACCAACCGCCTTGCAGAAATCAAAGGTGAACTCGACCCAGCCCGCATCGAGCAAGAAATGGTGCTTCTGGCTCAGAAACAAGATGTCGCCGAAGAAATGGACAGACTCGAAGCCCACGTGGCCGAAGCTCGCCGCATCCTCAAAAAAGGCGGCAGCGAAGGTCGCCGTTTAGATTTTATGATGCAAGAATTCAACCGCGAATCGAACACACTCGCCTCTAAATCCATCAGCACTGAAATCACCTCAGCCGCAGTTGAACTTAAAGTGCTCATCGAGCAAATGCGCGAGCAGATCCAGAACGTAGAATAACCTTCATCGACAGTCATTACATACAAAATAATATTAACAATCATGTAATTATATAAATTTGACGGTCAACACGTTCATTGCCAACCCATTAAGTTTGGGTAGTAATGGGTAGTGGATTGGGGAGTATTTTCTCGCTATAGTTTATTCAGCGAGACTGTACTCCCCAATTTTTTTGAGGCCAATAAATGGGAAATTTACATGACAAAACAGTTAAAAAACTGATTAAGGAAAAATCATCCGTCCGGCACTCAGATGGTGATGGTTTGTATTTGATGACCCCCAAGCGCGGTGATGCCTACTGGATGCTGCGCTACACCACTCCAACAACCAAGCTCCGGCGCGAATACACTATCGGTAACGTTGATGACTGGTCACTGGCCGATGCACGTGATGAAGCGGCCAAGTTGAGACTGGCAATCAAACGCGAAGGAGCTGATCCCGTCCAAGAACGTAAGAAGGTTAATCAGAATCCTTTTAAAACACTGAATGATTTATATGCTGACTATTATCAGCTTCGCCAGCGAGAAATTGCTACCCACGAAAAAGAAAAGAGTCTTTACGAACGAGAGGTAGCTTGGCGTATCGGTAAAGTCGAGCTGGATAAGATAAGACCGCTCGACGTCAGTGAAATCCTACGGGATATCGCCAATGGTTATGGCGACAAACAGCCAAGACCTACGATCTCTAACGACGTGATGCGTATGCTCAAGCGCATTTTTGATCACGGCATAAAGCTCGATGTCACCCAGTTCAACCCAGCCAGCCCTTTTCGGCCCAGGGATGCCGGTGGGGAGGAACAAGCCGCTAACTACCCAATGACCGAATCCGAAGTCGTTGAGTTTTTTAGCAAGCTCAGAATAATCCCTGCACAATTCAGCCGGGAGAACTATTTGGCTTGTGCTTTGTTGATTGCAACTTGTACGCGGAAAATGGAGTTACTAGCCGCGCCATGGCATGAGTTTGATTTGCAAAACCGAGTGTGGCATCTGCCGAAACACCGCACCAAAAAACGTCGAGCAATCGACATTCCACTCAGTGATGCTGCCCTGTTGTGGTTAGAAGAGCTAAAGATCCGCAGTTGTGGCAGCGAATGGGTATTCCCAGCCAGACGAATAAGCAAAAAGGCACGTACCCCACATGTCTGCGAGAACACCTTAAACCATGCGCTGAAGAAGTTGTTCGAACAGAACTTTTTCTCGTTTGAAAAGCGCCGGGTGCATGACCTAAGGGGCACCGCCAGAACCCGAATGGGTAAGATGGATATCCCTGACAATATAGCTCAACGATGCCTTAACCAAATTCCAGGTAACCGTACTGATGGTATCTATAACAAGGATGCTTATTTTGAAGAGCGCAAAGTGGCTCACGCTATGCTCGGTGAGTGGCTGGCTCCAATTGTTAATGACGGTGAGACAAATAAGATTGTCGATTTTGACATGGTTTGTAAATTACAGTTTTCACGGCAATAATTGACGTGAAATTACGAATTAACAAACTACAAAAAACGAATTGGTTTGAAAAGAATCTAAACTACGTCAATAATCAACGTATATTTTATTTTTTCTAAACTAAAATGAGGCCAGTCATGCTGAATACTGAAGCAAGACAGCAGCTACAGAAGGTGCTGCCCTTGGATATGATCGCTACCAAATCATGGCTGGAGGCGCAAGGACTCAATCTGCATTTTCTGGACAATGCAGTGCGCAACCAAACGCTGCTCCCTCTCGTACCTGGTGTTTACGCCAGGCAAGAAGCAAGGCTGTCCTGGAAAGGAATCGTTGCCTCATTGCAATGCATGTCCGACGATCCAGTCCATGTCGGAGGTTTGACCGCGTTAGAGCTCGAAGGGCTTAGCCATTACCTGTCCAAAGGAAGCAAACCAAAGGTTCACCTCTATTCCACTGCCACGCTCCCGCGATGGCTGCGTAGAATTGATGCTCCAGCACAATTTGAGTGGCATGGCACTCGTCGCCTGTGGCCCGAGGCAATAATGCAAGACAACCAGTACCTCCGGCAAGATACCTGGCAGGCATCACTCCCCCCACTGCATTATTCCTGTCCAGAGAAAGCCATTTTGGAGCTCTTGGCAGCAGTACCCAATGCCATCAGCTTTGAACATTCCGACCAGCTTATGCAAGGGCTACACAACCTATCGCCTCGCAAGCTGAATACCTTGCTAAAAGCCTGTAGCAGTATCAAAACAAAGCGACTCTTTCTCTGGCTGGCAGGAAGACATCAACACAGTTGGCTCAAACACCTGGCACCAGATCAGTATGCACTGGGTACAGGTAAACGACTGATCGCTAAAGGCGGCAAACTAGATCCAACCTGGCAAATAACAGTGCCTAAGGAGATGTAAAGAACATGAACAGACAAAGCCACTACTACCGACAAGTGCAACTACTACTGCGGATTATTCCTTTTGTTGCTCAGCACGGCTGTTTCGCCCTCAAAGGTGGAACAGCTATCAATTTGTTCGTTCGTGACTTTCCCCGGCTTTCAGTCGATATCGACTTGGTTTTTCTGCCCATGATGGAGCGGCATGAAGCCCTACAGACCATCAAGAGCAACCTCGATATCCTTGCCTCCACTATCACGGCTAACATCGACAATACTCGTGTTGTCCGCACCTTCCAGGATAAATCAGATGCTCTGCGTTTATTGGTGGAGCGAGATAACGTTCAAATCAAAATTGAACTCTCCCCCGTACTACGCGGCACGGTTTACGAACCCAAAGTCATGCAGGTAAGTGAAGCAGTTGAAGATGAGTTTGGCTTTGCCGAAATGGCTGTGGTGAGTTTTGCCGATTTATACGCGGGGAAAATCTGTGCAGCACTGGATCGTCAACACCCACGGGATCTTTTCGACGTCAAGCAACTGCTTGATAACGAGGGACTCACCGATGAGCTTCGCAAAGCCTTGTTGGTTTATATTATTAGTCACCCACGTCCTATTGCCGAGCTGCTCAGACCCAACTTCAAGGACATTTCAGATATTTACGAAGGGGAGTTTCTGAATATGGCCGATCAGGACATTCCCCAAGCAGAACTCGAAGCAACTAGGGAACAGTTAGTGAGGCTCATCAACGCTTCTTTGACGCCCCAAGAGCGAACATTTTTACTGTCTTTCAAAAATCGCACTCCCGATTGGATTCTTCTGGAGCTTTCCGGTATAGACCAATTACCGGCTGTTCGTTGGAAACTGCAAAACCTAGCCAAAATGAACCCAGAGAAACATGTAGAAGCTTACCATCGGCTTCAACAAATATTGACGATATAAAAGCCCCACCCTACACGGAACAGGGCTCTAACTTTACTCAAGCGGCTTTTCTCTGCTCAATCCACCACAGCAGATCTGAAAGCCGCCAGGCCACGCAATGAACACTCAGCTTGACTCGTTTGGGGACTAAGCCTTGCCGTTCCATCATCCACCACTGAGTGCGACTGACGCCAGTGATCATCTTGCGATCATGCTCTCTGACCAGTCGTTCACATTGACCTGATTGACTGAGCACTTGAGTACGAGCTTCTTCACTAGGCAATACGAAGGTTTGTTCACTCATTACATTTTCCTCCAAATATTAACTGGGAAAGGCGGGAAAAGTGGGAAACTGAGACATAAGTTGTGTTAATCATCAATTTCTAACTCCTGTATTCCCGCAAAAATGCGGTCTGGCAAGAGTGCAAAAAAACGTCTCGATCTACCGTTTACCATAAGCTTTAACGTTGCACGTTCGGGCTCATTGGTAGTGAGCCATCCTCGCTGGAGTAAAGGCATTACCTCGCGCATATACTGCCCAGGCATTTCCAACTGCCGCAGAAACTGGCTTTTATCAATAAGCCATTGCCGCTCGCCGTTAACATCTCTGGAATATCCTAGCAACGCAGCAGTATTCTGCTGACCTAAAGGAGATAGAGCCTTTTCCCATTTCGGCAGTAAGACTTTTAAGCGGGTAAGAACCTGATGTTCCTCTGTGTTCATGACATGACCACGAGCCGCTAACCACTGCCCCAAAACTTGCTTCACAGAGTCGATAGACTCATCCTCATCCCAAGGAACCAAATAATTCCGCGAAGCCAAAGCAAGCGCAGTAGCGACCAGAGCAAAACGCTGCAGCACTCGAATCACCTGGGAAGACATACTCTTGGTACGCCACAGATCAACCAGCCGCTGGATCTCAGACTTGGTGTAATGAGCAAGCTCATAGGTCGATGTCAGCAGATTCATCCATTCGGGAAACAAGCTCCCGTGGTACTGGCCGGTCTGAAACTTCACATGATCGACAAACAGTTGCGGACGCTGAAAGCGATGCAGCACATCAAAAGCGCCGAACTGACCAAATACTGGCACTTCCACTAAACGGATCTGTTGACCGGCTTTAGGCCGCTTCCCAAGCGACTCAAATACCTCTGACAACCATATTTCACCAGTACTCAATGCCAACGTTCGCCAGTGGGATGGTTTTGCTAATCCCCCACTTTCAGTAGCACGTAACTTACTGGTACCGGCGACAATATGATAAGTTGCAATATCAACATCTTCAGGACGCGCTAAGCCAATTTCATCAAGCCCCAGCATCATGTCGTGTTGTTCGGCGGCAACAGCAGCCAGGCCATTGGCCGTCGAAATCCAACTGCGGACGAAAGATCTGTCACTGTAGACAGATGCAGCCAACTCAAGTAATGACGTCTTGCCGGTGGATGAAGGGCCGACCAGATGGAAGATGCCATTTTCCACAGAGGCGGGGGACAACAGCGGTGCAGACAGTGCCACGCCCACCACAAAAATCATCAGTGGATTTCCAACACACAAAGCCCCAACCTGAGACTGCCACTGTGCTAAAGTACCGGCGCGTTTAAGCATCGACTCATTCAACTGACCCGCGTAATAGTATGGTTCTGAGTTTGTACCAACGGACCAATCCTGAGTGACATAAACCCTGTCATGCCACCCCGTTGAGTCCACACAAATTCCTGAAGGGGCTTTCACAATCTCTTGCAGCAAATAACGCTGCAAACGCGACCAGCTTTGTGGATGGGGCTCCAACCAATAACCAGAATCAATAAAGGCGTCCCTAATCAGACGAGACTGGTCACCATACAACACACGATTGAACACTATGTCCTGTAGCAAAACACTATCCATGTTGCGCCACTGGATTAACGCACCAAAACCATGTTTACGGGTATTTCTCCGAGTTCTGGCTACAACCCTTATCCACCCGCCAACAATCTGCCAATCGCCCTTTTCAAGGCATTCCAGATGTGTATCAGTTAGACGAAACTCCATTATCGCCTCCTATTACAACTCTGCCATCCAGCGACGAACATCCACCGCTCTGAAACGTACAGCCTTGCCCGTTGGATTGGGCTTGATGGGCTGCGGAAATTTGCCTGCTTTGACATAACGGCGCAAAGTTGGCTGAGAAAGTTTGGTCAACGAGCACACTTCTTCATAGGTGAGAAAGTTGTCGCCAGAAAAAGAAAAGTTCATATTTATCTCCCATAACATCTTGATTTGTCATGAGGGATCATACTGTTCAACTAACACTATTCTCGTCGCTGGAGTTGTCCATTTTGAGCACTTTGAGCGATATTTATCGGTACTACAAATACAGGCATTAGAACGAGAAATTAAGATGTGGACTCACAACAAACAATGTAATCAATTGATTTTTTAATAACGAAAACTAATCCGTTACATGTCACGCTGTTCATTCGTGACATGTAACGCCAGAATTTTTATTCTAAACACTCACAAAACTGTTCAGAATATTCATGGAGAGCGCTATGGCTAAAACACTGAAACAAATGCTGGAAGAACAGCCTGAGCATATTGTTGCGGCGGCGGGAGAAAAGGCATCATTGATGCTGGCCGAGCTGGATAAGGGAAAGCAGCCGGAAGAGGCAGGAGAAATCGATGGCAGTGATGAAAACTAATCGTCGGTAAAAGTCCGAAAGTCATAATCATAGCTTCCCAAAAGCCATTTCCTCTGCTGCCGACACTTCTTGGATCTTTCCTGAACCATGCTATGCCACTGCTTGAACAACCACACGATAATAACCGAAATCCCCAAGGCTAAAGCTGCCGGCCATTTAAAGCACAATAGAGAGAGCCACAAGAGCATCATGAGCCGAGGAAGCCGCATACACCAACTAAGCACACTCCAGAACCACATGACCAAGGGCAAGCAAAGCAGAAACCAAGCAAAACCGGTATTGCCATAAGCCGCGAATCCGATAATAAAAACCAGCATAGAGAAAACATTACTCAGGTGTTTCATCATCAGGCCCACTCCAAAACTTTCACATGTGAAAGTCAGCACGTTTTAATGTGTGTTACTAAAAACAGACTAACACCACATTGAAAAATGCAAGCCCAACGACTAATCGCTACGCTTGTGACCTTTGCATTTCATATTGTTGGCTCTGTAACTGTATAAGCTCCATGAAAATACCAGCGTGAAAAACAACCAGAGCCCAAACATTCCCCACTCGAAAGCAGTCATGATTTCCCCTTCTGTGACCAGTTCTAAATTTAATCATGGTCCCAGCATAAATAAAATACAATAAATAATTGAAAAATAATAACTTTGTTCTGAATGAACATTTTTAGTAAAAGACACATAGGCAAACATTCCATACTGGACAATGGCTGGCTATTCCTGACCAATGCCCACCCAATCACTTTCCACATAACTATCTATCTGGAATCTTGATGCGCAAATTCCACATAAGTGGAATCACAGCGCGAAATCTGATGTTGGAATCCATACCCAGCAATTCCCATCTATCTGGAATGTTAGTGGTAGAATTCCAAACTAGAGTATTGCCATTGAGATTCCAGAGCTAAGGGGATTTATCAGTGCAAGGAATGATGGTGAATAGCTTCCTATCTATCTGGAATCTTGCCAGGGTTAGAAAAGGGCTACCTCCTCCTGTACGTTACAATGGCTATAATCAAGTCTGAGCTAATACAAATCAAGACCACCAGTTCATCAAAACGCGACTGTAAAATAATTTATTAGAGATCTCATTCGAGGCACTAACACCCGAAAATCCAAAAACAGCACACCTATGCAGGAGGCAAATTTTTTAATCGCTCCTCAAGATTATTTGCCAGAGAGTCAGCAGCGCTAATAAACCCCCGTAACCGTTGAATTCTCTCACTCAGTTGCGACCGTGCTTTCTCATTAGGATCGTGAGCTTTATTCACTTCATCAATATCAAGAAGGAATTGAATGGCTATTTCAGAGGCACTGTTGTCACCAAGAACTTCCGCAATCCCCACCCATTTTTTTGACTTATCCAGCGCGGCGTTAGCCGCCTCAGAAAGGCAGTAACCGATGAGAAGCTTTGCCGAGTAATCCAATCCCTCCGCCAGATCCAACCATTTTTGTTGTTCTGGAGTGTCAACTTCTTCATTTGCTTGCGGGCGCGCTGAACGATGATATCTATATATCTCTCTTTCTGGTTCCAGACTCTCTATTGTTCGTAAGACAGGTTCTAGCTCTTCAAAAGGTCGCGTACCATTGGGCAGTTCCGCTCGATGTTGCCATAATGACAATACTGCAGCAAAACATGCATTTTCGGCGACTACTTTTGCTTCACCAGATGATTCTTCAGCCTTCGAAATGAGTTCAGCAATATAGTGTGCCATCCAACGTCCGAGCGTATCGACTGAGTTGTCAAGTCCAAGTTCTGCAACAAGCTTTCGGCCAAGTTCCAATATGTAATCAACACGTATGGAATTTTCCATCTTTCCTAAGCAGGAAGAGTCTTGATCTTTTAATTCGTTCATCATCTTTTTTACCGTAATTATAGGAATTATGCCGAGTGCGCCGGTCAATCTGAATTTCAATAATAAGATCTCGCTCTAGCTCACTCAAAATTGACGTTATAAATGATAGGGATACTTGCAGTCGACTACCCCTGTTAGGGTTAATATTCTCATTGCGATTAGCTTGGTCGTAATGGCCCCAAACTTGACTCTCCATGACGCACGTATTGTCTTTATTCCTCCAGAAGCGAAAGTCTGAGTCGGTTTCAATCTTCATCTGTTCAACAATGAATGCTGCTGGGCGTGGTGATGGGAAAGAAATGCTTCCAGCCCAAGGATCATATTCATCCAGCCGATTACCACCTGTAAAATCGAGCACCCAACCTTTTAATTCAAAGCCAGATTTATTGATTTCCATGTTATTGTTAGCAGTTGGTATCGCGTAGTCATATTCATTTTTAGCAGTTGCAAGAGCCCGCAGAAGTGATTCTGATTTTTCCGGTGCAACAAGTGCACTACAGATATGCGTTAATTGCTCGCGGTCCTTATTTCTCTCAGTCCAATGGCCCCATAAGTTAAGCTGGTCACCCACTCGAAGTACTGCTTCAAAATCAACATCAGTTATTAGTCCATAATCTGGATGGCCCTTTATACGATCTCGCCAAGCCCCCCTCTCCAGCGGTTCAGGATCGCGACGGTCAGAAAGCCAACGACCGTCTAGGCGCGTCAGATCATGTCGTGCAAGCCAATCTGTAAACTCATCTTCTACGTCGTAATCTGGATCGCGATACACCGGCCTAGTTAGCAATAACTGTCCAGCAACAATCATCATCGCATGATAAGCATGATAAAAATGAAGGCTGTCTGCCCTCGGATTGGAACCGTGGGAATGGTGTGTATGTTGCTCATCATAAAGCTTGCGGCGGGCTCGCTCATCTTCGTCCCATCTTCCTGTTGCTACACAGTTAAAATCATTTCTTACAACCTTCAGCGATCTAATTTCAATCTCTCGTTGGGACAAGGCAAAAACATCCCCTAGTGGATTGTACCAGTAGGGACCTATATCAATACCAAAGAAATAACGATCTTCATCGGCTTCATAGTCTATTTCGTGCTTACTCGAAGTATGGCGGTTATAATTTTTTAACTCGATGATAGGTAGTTGCGACTTATTGACGTTCTTGAGGCGTGCATAAAGGCAATCCTCATCGGTTAGATATCCGTTTTCTATAAGATGTATCGCGGTACGCGCTGCAAACTGCCGGATCAACACATGAGGTTGTTCACTCAACGCCCAATCTACTAATTGCTTACCAAAAGGTGCCACGACACTTGGCGTTTCCAGCGCAGCTCTCGACAGACCAATTAACAGCCATTGCAACGCGTGAAGCCCATAAAATGGTAACCTCGCGTCGACATAGGGACCACCTTTCTGACTAGTAGCAATCCTCATCAAATGATCAATTACGCTCTGTCTGCCGAAGCGACAAATTTCTAAAACACTATGTGCAGCCTCCCAACGTACTGCAGCTTCTGGCGCAGCTAATGACGACCATATATAGCCTGCAATAGCTTCGCCAATATCACTCGGAGGTGAAAGAGCTTCTTCCCAAGGACCATCACCATCCTTGTCTTCCAAGACGGAATTGAAAAGGTCCAATCCATATGCCACAGCCTCCAACGCTTCGTCGTGCGACAGCTTCGTAGTAAGAAGCCCCACAAGAGAAAATAGTCGGCTGGTCTCGAGCTGCTCGGACAATTCGCCGGTTGCTTCCAAGACAATATCGAACATTTCGAATTGGGTTATGCGCGCTAATGAACATGCTAGTTCAAATGGAAATACCTCATAATAGCGGTTTCTTCTCACGTCCATACAATAACGACAGCAGACTACCTTCAGCGCCTTAGCAAACGCATGAGAAACTGCAGGTCGCCTCTTCCAGCTTTCAGGTATCTGCTCCAATAAGTTTCTAAAACTATATAGGCTGAACTCTGGCGAACCAGTGAAGGCTTCGATAAAGCTTGGCTCAGCCCCCACTGAAACACGCCGTATTACTTCACTGAAAAAATTATCATGCCTCCAAGTTGGTTCAGTTTGCTTAAACGCTAGATAGGCTTGAGAAAGACCATTTGCAGTCGCGATATCTTTGTTTTCAAAGATATCGCCCCATTGTGAAGCCTCACTCTCTTTGTTTTCAGAAAGGGGCAATTCATAGTGTGTTGGATCCTTTTCTTGGACCTGTTCCTCTTGCTCAGAAGATGCAATCTCATCCGCCAAGCGCTCCAAGGATATACCGTGCTGCACTACAATTTGTTGAAACTTGCTTAATGTCGATGAGCTGTGATGAGATAACTGAACATAACGATGCAAAGTGCGGCTCACCAACTCCTTCTCTTTTGCATTTTTCGATTTCCCTAATGCCATTTCAAGCAGTTTGGCATAGTCCCATTGCGAACGAAAGCCAATCAACGACAGTGCATCTAGAGGTTCTAAAATGTTCCTTTCAATTAGATTGTCGATAGCAACAGGCAATAGCCGCTCGTTCCATCCAAATCCTCTATCCCTCCATCGACTTAAAATGGCGATAGCAGAAGAAGGACACAAACCACACAAGGAGGCAACTGTACTATCCCACTCAAAATGTTTATCCCTCACTACATAGTCATAAGTGAGTTCCGCACAGCGTGCAAACTGGTATGCGACTTTGGGAGCCGGTCGACCAACTTGCGATGCTCGATCTGCTAAGTCAAGAATAGCATTCCATCGTTCGAGATTCTCATCACCGATTTTACCCACAACATCCATCGCTTCATTGAAGTAGGCTTTAGCGTCAGCTTTACTTGTCGTAAGAATTGAACGAGCAACCTTCAAATATCCATCTGCTTTACTTTCCGCGTCTGAACGCTCACCTTTAGTCAACTCATAGGATTCTGTAGCAAAATCCAAAGCTGTAGGTTTCGTACTTTCTTGTTGTGAACACAACCGGCAAAGCGCATTGAGTGTTGGAGTAAATAACGGCCGCTTGAGCATTTTCCTCCAAATAGAAAATGCTTCCAACGCAGCGTCATCAGTTGTTTCGGACAGATACAGAATCTCCATCCAAAGAAGTGCCACACCATTCGAAGTATGAAACTCTTCACGGTATCGAATCCTCCCCGCTGTAGTGGATGCCTCTGCCATCTTTTTTATTTCATTTGAAACGTTTTCTTTCTTTACCTTTCCGAGTACGGCCAACGCCCAAAGCTTGTGCCATGGAAGTAGCTCACCAATATCCTCCTGAAACTCCCTAAGATCGCGTGACGTTGTATGACTGTTCTTCTGATCAATTTCCTTTTTCAGATCGGCATGAGCAAGATCAACCAACTCGATTGGCTTTCCTTCTATGGCAGCCTGCAAGCAGTAAGCACGTAGAAGGGGAAAACGTGACTTAGAAAATCTAGATGTCAGCCCTCTGGGCGGCTCTGCGGGCAAATAGCGTTTGAGTACCACAGCCACATCACTTTCATCAAATAGAGTCTGCTTCAATACTGCTTCAACCACAGCCAACACTGCTTCAAACCCTATCTCATCGTCATCCCATCCCCCACGTTTGCCAAGCTTGACACCACCTTCCAACAGTTGACTAAATGCATTTTTATTCAATTCATTGGGAAGTGTTTTATGCACTTCTCGCAATTCGGTTATGATAGCAAGAGTTAAGTAAAGATTATTTTTTGCAGCATGTGCGACAGCATCTACATCAGCCCAACGACTATGATCAACTAGGCGCCGAATTATAAGCCGTCCAACCCTATATGAGACTTCTTTTGGCTTCCATCTGCTTATGCTCTTAACTGCATCCTCTGGTCCATGAATGTTTAAATCTGCAAGGGTCAACTCAACAATATCCTGATCCGAAATACTCTCTTCTTTTCGTTCTTGCTCCGTCATTTGCGCCCAGTTTTGCAGCCATTCATAGGCCATGCGTAAACGGCTTCGAGCATCCCCGACTAACTCTTCATTACCGGAGAGAAGCGATGCCTCGTATACGTGATGAGAACCAATCCATCCAGAGCCAAAGGTACGACGGGACACTATTTCCTGAATCAGATCAATCTCAATAAATTCTGAGGCAAGATCCGTATTTTCCTGAAGTAATTTTCGCTGTCGTTGGTCACCAGCCGTCTCACCCCCAGCTTTAAAGGCAAGTTTTGTGGCCTCTAGATATCGCTGTGTTCGAAGACTTGCTTTCAATGCAAATTGCAGACGTTGTAATTCGACATCGCGCCTTTCCAGTGGACTTCCATCAGGAAGAGCGGCCGATGACAACGCCAACTCGACCAGCTCATCGAATTGTCCGGCTTCCAACATTAGTTGGGGCAGTATTGAAGCTACATATGCGCTCTTGTTTGCCAGCGGCTTCAAACTGGTAATAAAGCTCGCCATGGCATGAGCTGTGGGTTTGAATTTATGACGGAACCAAGTCTCGGCAGGTTCATCCAAAAATTGGATGGTCTCCCCAGCCACCAAAAGAGGTCGGCCAATATCATAAGCAAAGCTTTTTATTGCCTCCTGCTCGACACCAGAGATTTCTGATAGAATATGAAGTGGAATTAATGGCCTAAGAGCCGCCATCCCAGAGCAGATCTTCTCAAGACGTTCCTTTTCGATTACACCAGACGAGTCCTTTAGTTTCACAATTGCGCTATCCAATAACGTCGATATTGTGTCTTCTACGCTTGTCGGATTGGGGCCGAGTAATCGTAATATGTCAGGCAATGGCAATGCCCTTGACAATGCTAACGCCTGCACGCGTGGGTTTTGCGAACTCAGACGATGGAACTCATCGATATCACGTTCTTCTGCATCGGGAAATTTTTTGAATAAGAAACCAGCAGTCTCATTTCGGCTAAACGCCTGCAACTCAATTGACAAAACGTCGACGGGAGGATCAAGTAAATCTTGTCGATGAGAGCGGCACAAAAAAATAATACGCAGTCCTTCTGGGAGGCTTATACGAATAAGATCTTGAACGAAAGAACGAGCCTCGCCAATCTCCGCCGCTGCCATCTGAGCATTATCAGCCGCATCCACGACTAAACATAACATGGCTTCAGAATTAGACGATTGTAGGACTTTTACTGCTTGCTTCAAGCGATAGACAAAAGCTCTAACATATGCAGCTGTATCTGCATGAGAGGTTGGAATTAAAGGGTGGCAAAGGCTTTTAGCAGCCAACTCGTTTGCAATCTGAACGAGAGCATCTTTGTGTCTATGACGGTAACCAGTCGCACTTCGATATTGCCCATTCCCGAAGCAATCATAGGTAATACAAACAGATCCGTCTGGAAGACATCTACCTATCTGGGTTGCAAATACTGATTTTCCAACACCACCAGGAGCATGAATGATGACAGGTCCCGTAGCTTTGTGGATTTGGTCGATAATTTCAGATTCTTGCTCCCGTGAAACGGCTTCTCTATTAATGTCAATGAGACATCTAGCAGGAAACAGAAGGCTTTCATCAGTTTTCAGCGCGCGCAATATATCAATCTTTGAGATTGTTGGATGTTGTTCACCTTCAGAAAGTGCTCGCCGAGTAACAAGTTCTTTCAGCTGCATTGGCGCATCAACATCCCCATCAGGTAGATACCCACTGACTTCTTGAAACAGAATATTGCGTTGTTCCCAATAATCATCTTCGCAGTCTTCGAAATGAAGCAGTCCACAAAACTCTGCAAGTTCTCCTCCCTTCAATCCGGTA
Source organism: Shewanella sp. SM69 (assembly GCF_025653985.1). Lineage (NCBI taxonomy): Bacteria > Pseudomonadati > Pseudomonadota > Gammaproteobacteria > Alteromonadales > Shewanellaceae > Shewanella > Shewanella sp. SM69. The sequence continues at coordinate 56,579 of NZ_JAKKRV010000017.1, read as the reverse complement.
ACTCTTTGTAACTTAGCCAATTCACCCCTATGCCGAGGCTTTGAGCCTCTAGACGCATCGGTAATAGCTTCAACCACTTTCGAGCTAATAGGTCTATTCGTAACGAACCAAAACTCCAGTTTGTTTGCCAAGCCTATATCAGTATGTGCATTTTTCAGTTCGACGTATCGCTGGGCGAAACCCTTAATAGTTTTTTCTAAACCGCTAGCTGTCCAGGGTTCCGTTGCATGCAATGTAGAGTGTTTAAGCTGCATGTATCGCACTAACCGTGAGAGACCAATATCCTCACTACCAAAATATTCGGCAATATCAATCAGCTCTTCACCAGCTCCAAGTGGATCAGCATCAGGAAATTCACCTAATGAGGGACCCTCAATACTGACTGCAACCAAATCGCTGTCAGCTGAGAGTAACTTCAGACAGCGTCGCGCGGCCCATAGGTAATGAAACTGATCGCCATCACGGCTTGGACGGACTAGATTTGTTTTTGTCATAGATACTGTCGAAATTTGGTTAATTGAAATTTTATGTATGGACTATACACTCAATCGAACCCTTTGAATGCCATTCGTTTTCTATATAACTTCCTAGACCTCAGCAATACATTATCTCTTCCTCGCTAACACGATGTGCTTCTATCACGTTACTTGGATAAGGTTAAATATCGATAGGTTTTCATTAACTGAGGGAATAAAAATGAGACAGCAACGACCCTCGATAAGCATGAGTGGAAAAATTATCATGCAGATAAATAATTCAAGTTATGTTTGGTGTTTTCTTAAAGCTATCATTTGGAACTACTCAGCGAAGTGATACCCCACTTTCCCAGCTTTCCCAGCTTTCCCACCTCTGTAAGTCTGGGGTAAGTAAACTGGCAGAATGTTCTTTCAGCACAAACTAAGTAAGCATTTTTATTGTGGGTAGTAAAGTGGGTAGCTGCAGGTTTAATTGTACAATAAATACATCATAAGATTATGATATTAAACACTTAATTAATTTTAACTAATGAGCAGATCCAAAACGTTGAGTAATGATAGTTAACGCGTTTTAGATACCAAAAAGCCCTTAATTTAAGGGCTTTTTGTATTTTATGGCACTGAGAAAAAACCTGTTAAAAGTGCTTTTGAAATGCTCAAAATCGGACGCTATGCAGTGCATTAATACACAAGGATTTGTAATGGAACTAAATACCATACCTACGATTGAATCGCTTTTAGAGCAAAATGCCATCCACTTTATCGGCAATCCTGAATGGACTTACCGTTTTATTGGTTTAGTCATCCCTAACAATGTCGAGTCACTTTTTTGCTATGGTTGACCGCATGTCCCGAGATTCAAACCTTTTGGCTTATTGGACTCTGTAGATCTATGTGCGAATACGCCACTCATCGAGTTGGTGACTGAAAAAACGATTTTTAACACCTGAAGAGCTCAAACAGTATCAATCAGTGAAGAAAATCCATACATTGCAAAAAATGAAGAATATTGGCCACATGTTTAATAGCGATACATGCCATACCTGTGCATCCAACTTATATGGTGTCGTGTATTAATTTAACACCTAGTCCAAGCCACTGTGTTTGCCTCAACAAGATGAAAATGGGTATAGAAAATTAGCATAATTAAGTTGTGGCTGATGTCGATTCAATCGACATGTATTGCAAACATGTTTACAAAGCAGCAATTAATCGACACATACAACTGATTTAAAACTAGAGTAAAAATTGAAACAGCTTGACTCAATACGATTAATGTCACCTAACCATTACCGTTTCTAAGCTATGCGCTTAATTCTGTCAGTTAAACCGTTCAATATTGAATCCTGTATGTGTGGTGGAAAATCATCTGGCAGCTGCGCTTTAACCTTAACAACCACAGCCTCTACCTTGTCAGCAATGTCGCGCATCATCTCCATCATAATCCCAGTATCAAAGCCCACAGCTTTAGCAGTTTGGATAAAGTGCCGTGGAAAAATTTGATTGATTTGATACTTCTTACCCTTAGCCGCCTTGAGGCCCATAGCGAGCTTGGCATCACGAATATTTAAGCCTTTACCACCAATAACAGGGTACATGGATAAAATATCGTAAAAAGGCGTTAGTCGATATCCGCCATCGACCTCAATGAAGAGTGAGAAGTTTTTAGCATGACCATCGGTTGCGGCTAAAAGCCAAAACAAAACCTGAGACTTGATGAAGTTATATCTGTCGCGCTCCGAGTTCATCGAACCCAATAGATAAGGCATAATTTGTTCAATACCCGGGCCACCATGGCTCTCATATTTCTTCGCTGGTGGAATATTTAATGTCTGACAAAAGTCCTCTTGGGGCAGCCGCATAATCCATGTGCCATCTGAAGAGAGCCTGCGATCGAATCGCTCCACAGCAAGCGCTTTAATATCACCCACTTTGATTATTGAGCACCGGGGTGCATCTAAGCCAAACTCTCTGACTATCATCATGCACAGGTATTCATTCTCGACGCTGTCAGACATATCTATACTGTGAGAGTGGCTGTTTATTTCACCTATAGGTAGCTTAATAATATGGGTAGTGGGTGTCGATTTGATAGGTAATCGCCACTCTCCATTGAGTTTAAGTAATGCCGTCTTTTCTTGGGCACCGGCAATAGAAATCCTAAAGTCATCGTCATCGGCTAGCATGCCTAAGGGGATATTGGACTGATAACCCTTGAGTACATTTTCCAACTGCTTATCGGATAGCGGTTTAGACTCAATCTTTTTGGTATCAAAGGGGGGCTGACCATGGGGGACAAGCTGTAATGCACCCACACTGTCTTGACCAATTTTAGCGAGTAAGTCAAACGCTTGTGTCGAATCAGCATTATGACGAGCAACGACCCTGTTTCTCACTTCGAGATTATCAGGTAGCAAATTATCGAAGAAGTTATAAACTTCATCACCTTTATAGGCTTGCTTGCGTAGCGGCATAGACAAAGAAATTGGGCGACTACCGGGTATCGCTAGCCACTGCTGGGCATACGCAAACTGATGAGAGCCTGTGGATGATTTGGTCAATTCACCCACAAGGTAGCCATTCATATAAACATCAAGCACTGCCATTACCACTCCTCCTTCCATTCTTGCTCAGGCACGGTGGCGTTATCATGGCGGCGCTCATCCACCAGCTGTGGATTCCGAACCTTTATATCTAGCTCTAGGTTTAATGCAGAAAGGATCTTAAACAGCGTTTCTAATTTGGTCGAATCCGGGTTCAACTCAAAGCTTGAAACGGTATCCTGGCGAATACCTACCTTGCTAGCCACCTTGCTTTGCGAGAGCTGCGCGTTCAGTCGCGCATCTTTTAGATACGTACTCAACTGTTTTGCGTTGGTCACCTTCATGATAGCTTTACCTTTAAACTGTTCTTAACTCTTACTGTACACGCTAAAGCAGGTAAATCAAGGTTTACACGCTTAAGCCGTTAAAAAACACATTCACACGCTATAGGCGTTAAATATAGTTCAACCCGCTATGGCGGGTAGCCTGGCCATAAAAGACAAAAGAAATGGGGGAGTCATTGCCAAGGAGTGCTGAATTTAATTGAAATGCAGAACCGACACAACTAACCACTTCACACTTAACAAAGTGGGACTAAAGTGGTGACTAATATCACTTAAAAATAAAGAAATTAAATTCAGCACATTGATTTATATAGCAACAATAAGAAACCAACATTCAGTTCCAAAACGTTGAGTAATGATAGTTAACGCGTTTTAGATACCAAAAAGCCCTTAATGTAAGGGCTGTTTGTATTTTATGGCACTGAGGAAATATCAGTTAAAGCACTCACTCTTAGCCAAAAATATCGAGTGCGAAGTGCTGAGCTAGGCTCAGTGAACAATTATTTACGGTAACAGGATTTTTTGCAGCTCTTGGTGCGAGCTCACTTGATAGTGTGGGGCGATACCGGCGGGTACATCGTGGCCGTGGACGTTATACCAACAAGTATGAATACCTGCGTTGATACCGCCTTGGATATCTGAATGCGGGTTATCACCGACCATGAGCACAGCATCGCGCTCAGGATGACCCATGAGTTCGAAGGCATGTTCGAAGATGCCCACATCAGGTTTGGCTATGCCGACTTTTTCTGAAATCACTAAAATATCAAAATGATGCTGTAAGCCTGTACGCTCTAATCGCACGGTTTGTAGCTCAGTGAAACCGTTAGTGATGATGCCTAATTTTGCCTTACCTTGGAGCGCGGCTAATAACTCGCGGGCACCGGGTAGCGGCGAACAAATTTCGGCCATTGCCGATAAAAAGGCACTATTAAGCGTCATCGCCGTGACAGATAATTTGGCTGCCCAAGGCTCGAAACGTATGGTCTGCAACTCAGCAGCAGTTATCTTGCCATCTTGATAATCGACCCAAAGTGGTTTGTTAACTAACTGATACTCATCAAAATCGGCTTGGGTAAAATCGACCCCAAACTCACTAAACATCAATTTAAGCCCTTTTAAGGCATCGAAATAAAATAGGGTTTCATCGGCATCGAACAAAATCCATTGGTAAGGCAAGGACATAGGAACTCTCTTTCTGACAAAATAGCTAAGACCCATCCCATGCCGTTCAGTGGCATAGAGAATGGTACATCGGCGATTGCGGCAACACTGTGGCTAACTACCTAGCAGTAATCAAGATAAGCGATAAACATGAGCGATGAGAGTGAAAATAACTAGGCTTCACAGTCGACACCCGCAATCAGCAAGTGCATTAGTCTACCTTGCATCAAGGGCGATGATAACCACGATAATAAAAACTGACTGTTGAGGTATCATCAACAATAATGGCAGGGGAACGCGATAATCTAAGGACACCATGGAGCACTTTTCAGCACTACCTATCTTTGTCACTGTAGTGGAATGCGGTAGCTTTTCGCTGGCCAGTCAAAAGCTTGGACTAAGTAAATCGGCTGTGAGTAAACACATTACCCTATTAGAACAAAGTCTGGGTATTCAACTTTTGCACCGTACCACTCGCAGCTTAAGTCTTACCGAAGCGGGCGCCCGCTATTTTGACTATGTTCGCCCTGCCGTTAAACTCGCAGAGGAAGGGTTAGACGCCATTTCTGAGCTACAACAAGCGCCTCAGGGCAATTTACGCATCGCCGTCCCTATGGTATTTGGCCGCTTGCATATCGCCCCTTTGATCCCCGAGTTTCTGCGCCGCTATCCAAAAATACAGCTGCAAATGCAGATGGATGATAAGACAACCGATTTAATTGCTGGCGGATTCGATCTGGCGATTCGCATCGGCGATCTACCAGATTCAAGTCTTATTGCCCGTAAAATCGCCCCTTGTTTAAGTGTCATTTGCGCCTCACCCGAGTATCTTGCTCGCCACGCTGTGCCACAAACGCCGCAGCAACTCAGCCAACATAACTGTTTGTTCTACTCATATTTTCGTGATGGTGTTGAATGGACCTTCTTAAGCCCGCAGGGCCCCACTCGTATCCAGCCGAACGGTAACTATCAAGTCAACAATAGTGATGCCATCCACCAAGCCACACTCGATGGTCTAGGCATAGCCAACCTGCCGCGTTTCATGGTCGACGCCGACTTACAAGCTGGCCGCCTACAAGCCTTGCTCGCAGACCATCCCCTCCCCGAACATGGCATTTACGCGGTTTATCCGCAGCGGAAATATTTGCCGACTAAGGTGAGTGTATTGATTGAATTTTTGATGGAGAAGCTGGCGAGTGGCAAGTTAGGGTAAATTTTCACTTGTCAGTAATGAGGAAGGACAACTCTCTTTCACCCCCTATGAAAAATAAACAATAGACCAGAGACCATCAGACTGACTCTCTCGAGCGGCTGAAAGCGGATCATTTGAACAATCCGATTTATGTTTTTAATCAAGACTACACTTGCATTTTTAGCCACTATTTATACGCTACAACGTATATAAACAAATTATACGCTGTAACGTCTTAAACATTAACTATACGCTATAGCGTGTTAAGTTATGTTTATACTTTAAAACGTATTGGGAAATAATGGGAATTCAAGATGAAGATCACCACAACCAAACAGCTTAGCGCTTATATACAAGATGTTCGCCAATCACAGGGACTCTCTCAGGCTAAAATTGGTGAGAAAATTGGCTTACGCCAAGGCACAATTTCCAACTTCGAACAGAATCCCGACAGCACTAAACTTGATACATTTTTCAAACTCTTATCAGCCCTCGAACTCGAAATAGAACTCAAACCTCGCAACGCGAGTGACAGTGATACAGGCCCATCTAACAATAAGCAATGGGCTCAGGAGTGGTAATGGCAGCACTTGACGTTTATATGAATGGCTTTCTAGTCGGTACTTTCTCTAAAGAAGATACTGGCGCTCACAGACTATCCGCAACGAAAATACCTCCCAACCAAAGTGACAGTATTGATTGAATTTTTGATTGAGTTCTTAGCAAAGAGATTAAGCAATTATTAGATAGGGTTAAGGATAAATACGGCTTTACATAATGGTTATAACGAACATAACCACACAGCCAAAACAGACTAATGAAAACACATTTAAACCAGATAAAACAGTTCGTTAAGCAAATACTTTAACTATACTTAACATCACTTAATGCGATGATTAAAGGCAGAAATATGAGCGTTTATCATCAAGCTTTTGGCTATGAGTTTGACCTTGGTTTCGACCTGAGCCAATACCCATTTCTTATCGACAAAAGCTACCAAAATGATATGTGTCCAAGCTTTTATTTCAAACGGAAAAGCGACTACTTTATTCTTTGGGTAGACTATGCCGATCCCATCTGTCGCGAAGAAGATTATCCCCGCTACACCATCATTTCAGCCGTAAATGACGGCGACAACATACACCCAGAAATTCGTACCGCTTCTCAGCCAACACTACAGCTTGAATTTGAACAACCCAGTGAACTGATTGATTATCTAGAGCAGATAAAACAGCAACTGAGCGCCAAGGTCGTTTCAATACGGTAACCATGATATTAAACCGTAGCGATAATGCGGCGATGCACCCAAAGCTGAAAAACCAAGCTTGAAACTAATTAGCCGCCAGTAACAGTGCTACGCAACTGGCCCAGCACACAGACACGCCGTGAACCCATCCATGGGGGCTCCACCGCGCTGTCCCTAGCGCGGAGGGTCTGCTTAGCGGACCCCAGTTGCAGCCGCGCTACCATTCGGAACTGTTACTTAGTTTGCAGCATCTCACATTGATTACCTAATAACCCAAACAACATAAATGCTCAACTAACAAAATAAAACTGTTCGATGTGACTCATAGTCCGTGGAGCATACAACAGCAATGCCTGAGAATATAAGCCCACCAATACACTAGGTTTACATCATGGAATACCAATTCGTTAGCCAGTTTGAAGAGGCTTATTTTGTACCTTATGAAGAAGAATGGTGTGGATACGTAATCTACATCGAACGAAACCCAGATCGGTTCAGGGGAGGCTTTGAATGGTCCGTATGCTTTGATAATGAAGAAATTCAATCAGGGCTAGCGTTTCATTTTGATTTTGCACTGACAGAAGCATTGACTTACATCAAGTGCCTAGAAAGCAACCAATAACTCAATCTATTGATTGCTAGCTTGATCATTCCTGGTATGATTGCTCAAAATTTTTTGACAGTTATTGCAGCGAATGAAATCAGGCGAAGTTCTTGTAATTGATCTTTTCGCAGGCCCAGGCGGCCTTGGCGAGGGTATCTCATCAACTACACATGCAAACGGAAATAAACCATTTCAAATAGGTGTATCGGTTGAAAAAGAGCCTTCTGCACATAAAACTCTTACTACAAGAGCTTTATTCAGAAAACTTGCTAAAGAGCCTACTGCAAAACAGCATTACTACGATTATGTTCAAGGAAAAATCACCCGTGAACAGTTGTTTAAATTTTATCCTAATGAGGCTCTAGCCGCACAAGAAGAAACACTAGAAGCACCTCGAGCACTAGGCAGAGATAACGATTTAATTCACGACCGCATAAAAGAGCTAGTCAATAAGCATCAAGGTCCAAAAATTGTTATTGGAGGTCCACCATGCCAAGCTTATTCGCTAGCAGGTCGTTCTAGAAATGCGGGTAATAAAGACTATAAAGCAGAAAATGATGAGCGCCATTTTCTTTATATGGAGTATTTAAAAGTACTCACTATTGCACAACCTGACGTTTTTATTATGGAAAACGTGCGAGGCATTTTATCAGCAAAATTAAATGGTAAAGTGATGTTTCCACAGATACTTAAAGATCTGAGAAACCCTGGGCGTGTTACAAAAATTAAAGATACAACTAGCTATAGAATTTATTCTTTAGTCATAAATGCCGACAATCTCAATAACCCACAATATTCTGACTCTGCGGATTTTTTAATACGCTCAGAACAATATGGCATTCCACAAGCTAGGCACAGAGTTATTCTGCTTGGGGTACGCGATGACATTAAAAAAACACCACAAATACTAACTCGGGCAGCTGAATCCATAACCGTTAAAGAAACGCTAAGTGACCTACCAGCTTTAAGGAGCGGCTTTTCAAAGCAATCAGATACCACAATAGCTTGGGAAAAAACGATCACAAAACACTCAAAGCAGCTAATCAAGGCATTTAAAAAGATTTACCCTGAAGAAGCTATCAACAATTTAGATTTAACCCCATTATTAGATCTACCGCGTACATCATCCATTCATACAAATCGAGTTAACAACCAAGTCCCCGAGCCTTTAAAGGGTTGGCTACTTGATGATTCATTAGGATGCGTACTGAACCATGAAACACGTGGTCATATTGAAGCAGATTTATTGCGATACGCCTTCTGCGCAGCTTATGCACAGTTGAATGATGGAGTCTCACCAAAGTCCCGCGACTTTCCTGAAGAACTTGCACCTGAACATAAGAATTGGACAACTGGCACGCATGCAGATCGCTTCAGAGTTCAATCAGCTAACAAATATGCCACTACAGTGACGAGCCATATCTCGAAAGATGGCCATTATTTTGTTCACTATGACCCTAGGCAATGTCGAAGTTTGACAGTACGCGAAGCTGCTAGACTGCAAACCTTTCCAGATAATTATTTGTTTGAGGGCAATAGAACTCAACAATATGTGCAAGTGGGCAATGCTGTACCACCATATTTGGCACAGCAGATTGGTCAAGTTGTTTTACAATTGCTATCCATTTGATATTTTTTAATAAATGCAGATATATTTCTTTAAAGCTTACCGTTAATCTTTATTACATCATTGACTTTTAAAAGCTGTAAAACCTTCTACCTGCAACTTTTTAAGAGCATCAATCGCAATTTCACATTGCTTTGTAGGCAGTTTAGGTATTACAGCACAGGTCTCTATAAGATAATTTCCTTTAAAGGTCTGTGACGGCTTGTGCACTATTACAATCAACTAAAGTGCGGAAATATCGACCATATCAAATCAACAAATTTAAATCAGATAGTTAATAAGATAACCCTATAAGCTTAGCGCAAATTTTGAACTAGATGAATCCATGAATTTATTTAATTCTGATGATCTTTTTATTGCTACCCATAATTCTTGATTTTTAGAATACTCTCCATAATCTTCACTTAAAGAATACTTTTTAATAAGTTCATTCATTAGGAATAGTAGCTCTTTAAGATACTCTATGAGTCCATCACTTAAGCTTTCCTGTTTCCATATTTTTTCCAGAATCAATGTGCCATCATTAGTAGTATTAGTCCACTTGTAAATAGCAGAGATAGCATATGGAACGGCCGCTGAACGAAGCTGTCCGATAGCATTCTTTCCTTGCCCATATACTTCTTCCATCGTCCTGAATAATATTATTTTGGCAATAAGTTTTTCATAGAATTCACGATTTATAGCAATACCGTCACCGTTTTCAGGCTCAATATCTTCAATAAACATGCGAAAAACTTTCTCTCCACCTTTTTTTACTAGGTGCGGTGCATCTCCCCAAGCACAATAATATTTGGCTAGTAACTCTTTAGTGAAGCGTTTTTTGGGTGGAAATTCATTCTTTAATTTTTGACCATTTGTACTTTTTCTAACTTGAGTATTGAAGTCACCTTTTGCTCGCTCAAAAAACCACTTATTTCCTGATGGAGGTAGAACACTTTCACTGAGTGATTTTAACTGTACTAATTTAGGACTACGAGATCGAAGATCTACTTTAGATACTCTAGATTGACTATTTGAGAACTCGCTTATTTTAGAAATTAGGTCATCTAAATCCTTAGATTTACTCGTCTTAGCGATGTTAATCTTAGCCACTACTTTTACATTACTAATATCCAACCCTTCTTTACGAGAAAAGTAAATTGAAGCTGTTGTCTGCCCACCATTTACGATTTGAAAGTCGTCTAGGCTTTCTAAGTATAGTGATTTTTTATAGTAAGATGTTTTTGCTTCTGTAGCAGTAATAGTTAAACCATTATTAAAGGCTATGAACTTTTCAGGCTCATCTTTAATAGTTTTTTTTATCCCCTGGTTAACACCTTTGAATTGTAAAAATGAACGAACATTCTTTTCCAATAACTGACTTGAATATCTTTTATAAAGATCGGCTAAAATAGGTGCATCTAAAACACATAAGTAAGATTCAAAATCCTCTTCATCAGCAGCTTTAATAACCTCAATATTCTTGCCAATGACATCTTTAAAAACGACTTTAAGTGGCTCAGCCCTACCTTGTGAGGCATATATATTCGCCAAATAATTTAGATCGACAACTCTTTTGATGAAAAGAAGTTCTTTTGATTGAGTTTTTTCACCTAAAAATTTATGTGAGAAACTTTTAATTTCATCTTTATAATGAATAGTACGTAACTGAGTATCTTCTCCCCTAAAAGAAACGGTAGCAGATAAGGTTACCAAAATAAATTCAATAACATCAAACTGAGTCAATCCGTCTTCACTCCCTAATTTAGCAAGTAGTGGCTTAATAGGCTCAGATTCTTGGACATTTTCGAGTTTATTTTGAATTGCAGAAGAAATGAATCGGATAGCTCTATTAAACTGTTCATCATAGACATTTCGTAGAGACACATAGAATTCATCATTGCTTTCAGATAAGTAATTATCATCAACTATAAATATTTGTAGCCGCTCGCCGGTGCTATTTACAGTATAACCATTGATTTTTATTTTATCGTCGTTAGAAAGATAATAAGTATGATTAATATCCTCTGAGTCAACCACCTTAGTTTCTAATAGCAGTGGCATTACTTCATCAATTAGCAAACTTTGTTGTAAAAAGCCATCATCATTCTTGCTAGAATTTAATAAGTCTTCTCTAGTATTTAAAACTGCACTTATTTCCACCTAATAGCTCTCCTGTGAAACTCTAAACTCTTGTAGTTCTCTAACATCTAAATTGTATTTAACTGTCGAAATTGCCTTATGCAACCCAAAGGCTTTAATTTTGGGAAAGTATTCAATATCACAGTCAAAGGTTTCTGTCATCTTTCTAGAAAACAAAAAGTTTGAATACTTTGACAGACGTTCCTCACTAAGGTTCACCTTCTCTAAAGCAGATAAAAGTATAGTGACATCTCCACTTTTCTTATTTATATGCTCCTTAATTTTCAAGAATAAATCTTTAATCGATAAACCATATTCCGATTCAATAACAGAGATGACTTCTAAATTGAGGGGTTTTTCATCAATATTCTCGAGTTGATATTCACTAGATATTCTTATCATCCAAGAGGTTAATTGTTTGGTCTTTACTTCAATTGAAGAGCTGGAAAGCTCAAAATCATGTGATGCACCAAATGGTCCTACCCACGATTTTAAAATGTTATCGATCGGAACACTTGAACATGTGAATTGAATTAGCTTAAGTAAATAACTCAATTCCCCCCAGATCCCAATTACTTTCTCTTTGCTCAGTTTCTTATCAAAAGTTTTAGTAAAGAATGTACTCCATTTTATATAGATAGTTATAAACTCTTTAGATGCATCTTCTGCATTAGCAATGTTTTTAATTGAATCAATTAACGAAATAATTAGATCATCGAACAATGATGTAAAGTCAGAGTCTAATAGTCTAATTTGGAAGTAATACCCTTGCTTAAAAAAAATAAGTTCTAAATTATCGTTACTTAGAACATCAAATTTCGGGATAAATGTGGAAGGAAGATAAATTAATATTGCATGACTCGATTTTTCGTCAACAGCTAAAAAAAATTCTAGCGGCCCATCAGACTCAAATCTGATTGTGCTTAACCCAGAATCAATTTTTTGAGATTCTAATAGTTTCCATTTATCACTTAATTCCATTATAGCACCGCGTCCGTTGGTAATAATTCATCCGAAGCTTCATCTTCATCTTCATCTAGTATCTCTAGATCATAATCACCTTTAACATACTCTCCATAAGGATCTAACTTTCTTGATATTGGAGGAAAACCCATTGCCATACCAACCAAAGGTTCATTAAGTAATTGGCCTCTTTCTTTTAATAACCTTTGGATAATGGTGTCTACTTTCCCAGGAACTTGATTGAAGACGTAGTAGGGGTCTAACAAATAAAATATAAGCACACCTTGGTTTTGATTTAGCTTTTCTCGATATATTCTTTCCGGTTTGGTTTTTCGTTGAGCTTTTATTAGAGCATCTTCTTCATTGATATTTGGGTCATTGTTTAAAATTTCAGACACTTTTTGACTGATAAATTCTTTTTCTGCTAAAAGTATTTGGTCTTCATCAAGAGCAACTTTCATATCTGTTCCTCCGCTCATTATATTCGCAGATGAACCAGTAGGTTTAAACCTCTGATCTTTTATGAACTCATCATAAAAATGATTTCCTTTCTCTTGAGCTGGCCCACTTCGAACCGCTAATTGAACATCTTTAGGTAAGCCTGTTTCATCAGAGGTGAGTATTCCTAAACCACTCTCTTTAGCCGCTGAGCCTGTCAATTTAATTGCTATAGTCCAAGATGTTAGTAAGTTTTTTTCAACACATTTATTTACATATTGTTTTATTAGATTATTTCTAGTCTCATCAAAATTGTTATTTGATTCAATAATTTTAATGAGTTCTTTAGAAGATACTGTGATAGTAAGTAATGAATCTACTTCCTTGGCCGCAGAAAACAAAGGAGAAACTATACTTTTAAAATCAGCCCATACTTTACTAATTTTTTCTTTAGTAATATCAAGCTCTGTTGTCATTACTAGAGAGTCTTGGTAAGACCATTTTGTGCTTGTTGTATTTTTCAAAATAGTTGGGCGAGTAATTTGTAAAACTCCAGGGTGCTTTCTAACCCTTAGTTCAAAATCTCTTGGTGTTCCCTTTTGCTCCATCTTTTTGAACTCTTCTTTTAGCTCGTCAATACATCTAGATGTTGAATCATATTTAGAAATTAAATCCCTAGATGTAAACAATTTGCAGCAGTCTAAATAGCCTGGTCTATAACCAAACCATCGGCCCATTTGCAGGAGAGAGTCTGAATAGTTTGTCGAACGTACAAAATAGCTAACTGTTAAACCTTCAAGAGTAAAGCCCCTAGATAATCTATTCCCCCCAATAGCGATAACTTTACGTGGTTTTTCATCTTGGTATTTAAGCTCTTTTCCAGTGTCACTGTTCAATGCCAGAACTTCAATATCTGATACCGCATCCACCAATAAAGGACTTATAGAATTAAACGAGACTGGTTGCATGTAGTCATCGACATAATTTTCAGGTAGATGACTATGAATAGAGCCAACAATTTCAGCGCAATAGTCAGACCAAACTTTTTCAAATTTTCGATAGATCGAATTTGCCCCGTTTGGCTTATCCATTTTTAACCTAGTCTCGATATCGCTATAAAATTCATGAATCAACTTACTAGATTTATTTTGCCATGAAGTGAATCTTGAAATATGCACAAGCATAGTATTATGGGGTTGATATACTTTAGAGAGAATAAGATCTTTTCGCCTAGTTTCTCTAACAGCAATGCCCAGAACAAAGCACATCACAGAATTTTTGATACTGTTAGGTAAATCAATTGGGAAATTATCGACAGATTTAGAAGCTCGAGTGCCTTTTTTGTATTCACTAAATGAGGAAAAGTTTAAATAGTAACCAAACTTGCCTACTTTATTTTCCCAGTCTTGTTTATTATCAAACCGTTCAACACCAATTATGTCATCACCATCTTCCATTACTCGACTTGGAAAGTTGGCTGTATAGTCATCAATATCAAATACAATCGGAAGTTTTTTGCAGGGCTGTAATGTTTCAAAAATCCGATGTGCCCCAATATAATTTGTAGGCGTATCTAACAGAAATATAAAGTCATCAGGAAATAGATTATCGACTTGCTCAAATAAAGACTCTGTTATTCCTTTATTTGATTTGTCGGGAATACTCCACATTTCTTCTGATGCTGCATTTCTATCCTGAATGACATTAGCGAATGGAGTGGCTGTGTAACCCAAATAAGACTTTTTATGAAAGATACCTAATATTGCTCTAATATGACCATTAATTTTAGATGCATAGTTTTGACCTTTATAGCCTTCATTGTTTAGAGAAGCATTGTCTGCTTCATCATCAATAATCAATAAAGGTAGGCTGTGTTTAGTTGCACCTTTAGGCAAGTTGTCTTTTAACCAAAGCAAGATGTTTTTCAATATGCTGACGTTTTTTTTACAAACCATGATATTGGTCTGATTTAAGGAGAAGTTAGCATCAGCTAAAGGTCTATTAAAATCAGCGTCTTCAGAAGTAATTGAAACAACTTGGAAAACACTTTCATCACCTTGATGGCCAAAAGCTTGCCTGAGTCCAACACCTTTACCATCACCAATTACGTCTTTGTCTATCCGCGCTTGCGTTTGTGACCTGAGATCATCCATGATTCCAGATAAAACTATAATCAGCTTATAACCAGAATCGAGTGCTCTATTGATTACAGCATTAAAATTACCTGTTTTACCTGACTGCACATCTCCATCGACAAGGCCTTTAATAAAAGTAGAAGATTGACTCTTAGGGTCCGCCAATTTACTTAAAATTTTATAGCTCGAGTTTTTAATTTCTTCTACTACAGATTCTGAACGCCCTTGCCCCCGCAAATACTCTAAGTACCTTTCAGTGTAATTCCATTTGATTTCATTTTCTCTAGAATCATTTAGCCAAGTTGATTTATTCTTTGATAAAAGATTGGGGGCTTTGATTGTTGTTACATGATTTGATTGAACCTCTTTTCTAACAACTTCAAAGTAACTTTCAAAGGTTTCTCTATCTATATTCGGCCAGTTTAAATGCTCTGCAACGATTGCTAAACTAGAAAAGATTCTATCTGCTAACTCTGAACGTACTTCGTCTAAAGATTCAAAACTAGCTGTTTTTAAGTGCTCTTTAATTTTATCTTTGATTGCATCTTGGTATTTAAAGCGATAGTTATCCATATCTATTACTCCAGTATTTCAAGAATATCAGTAGGTAACGTCGTTAAGTCTATACCTAGTTCACTGATGAGATTTTTCTTAATAAAATCATTGCTATAGCCATTTTCCCTAAGGTTCAAGATGGCTTCACCAAAATTAATGTTTTTAGTTTCTTCGCATTTATAAAAAGGTACGTCTTCATGCGTATCTCTAATTTTATTGATAGTGGTATTGATCATTCTAACTAACAAATTTAACTTGGTTTTTTGTTCTGAGTTACATGAACCTACCAAATCATTCAGTAACGGAAATTCGTAATTCATCTCTAGTAACGGGCCTTTGTTAGAATGAATTTTTCGAAGAAACTTGGCTTCTTTATCACTTGGGCTATGATCAAATTTCTTTATCCCCCTATTGTAAAACTCCTTTTCAGCTTCAGCCGTTAGTTCTTCAACATACCCTTTAAAAGCTTTAATTAGGTCATGAGGGATCATGACTTGAGATTTAGCTACATTTAAGTGGAGTAAATGATCAGCTTTATTTCCGATATCGACTCTTAACCTAGCCAGTTGAAGTCTAGGAGCCTTTCTGATTAAGCCATTCCAACCACCATAAATTATCAACCGATTTGCGCGATAGATATATACACCTTCCATATCTAACAGGCTTTTATTAGAGGGTGTCCAAGTGTTACCTGGTTGTTGTGAGTCTTTAATACTGGATGAGGGTAAAATAAACCCTTCTAATTTTATGTTGTCTTTACCGAAGTCTTTTTGCCTAAACTCAAGTTTTCTAAGGCTTTGTTTACTTTCAGGGAATGGGTTGAACGACCTAATATGTGAATTATTAACCCTAATAGTTAATGGGTTTTCAGGGTTTTCTAAAAATCTATGGAAAATAACCCCCAAATGTTCTGTGGTATTTTGAACGATTTCTCTATGTAATGCCTTTTTCCTATTATGCTCTTTAAGATATTTTTCAAACTTATAAAGCCCTGACCAAATAACTATTGTATTTGGAGAAAACTCTGAAACTTGACTGTTAAACTCATTGTTTAACTTATTAAAATCACTTAAAAGTTGATTAATTTCAGCTTGGTTATTAACTACTATCTCCCACGACTTGGTTTTTACTAAGTGATCGACATCCCAAGTTAGGCCATGGTAATCCTCTTCTCCTCGTTTTCTCGACAATACAGTAAATTTCCGAGTCTGAGAGAATGAAGCCGCCTTCATCCCAAGACCAAACCGCCCTAAATCAAACTGAGCTCTCTCCCCCTCTGGATTCGAACTTGGAAATTGCATGTTATGGATCAGCTCATCAATCGACATGCCATCGCCATTGTCAGCTAAAAACAACTGAAATGGCTCGATGTCTGAATCTATCAATACTTGGATTACATTAGAGTTAGCAGTAACTGAGTTATCGATTAAGTCAGCAATTGCAGCTTCAAG
The DNA here is from genome assembly GCF_025653985.1 of Shewanella sp. SM69. Taxonomy (NCBI): domain Bacteria; kingdom Pseudomonadati; phylum Pseudomonadota; class Gammaproteobacteria; order Alteromonadales; family Shewanellaceae; genus Shewanella; species Shewanella sp. SM69. Next base: position 39,720 of record NZ_JAKKRV010000017.1, on the reverse strand, counting down.
GGTATATCCCTGCTCAGCAATAGACTTAATTAGAAAGTCAGCCTTAGGTGTCGCATCAATTACATTCGTACAGTTAGGCAACATAGCTCCAAAATTGCACCATAAATTATAGGGTTACTACGCATTCTTACCATTAAACGACTAAATATCCATACTTTTATTCATCAATTTTTAATTCTTTTCGAATGATTTACTGTTTTTTGGCGATTTGATCGGTAATCCGTTCTAAAAGCCAGTCCTTCAGGCCTCTTTCAACCCATATAAAGGCTGTTACAGCCCTCATTTAGCCAATAACACATAGCTGTAGATAGTTGAACGGTCCAGCCCTATACAATCCATTACTTCTTTCTGTTTAATTAATCTCATAGTGAATACCTCAACTTAAATCACAACATGGGCTTCGCCTAAAAAAATTATTGATCAATTACATACAAACAGGACGCACTAATTCTCACATATATCATCTCTTTGCTGTAACTAATTTATGGCACAGCTAAGCAGCAAGTGGCATTGAGTCCACCAGCTGTTTTTTGAAATAAGGAAGCATTATGCCTATTACATAAACTAATCGATTACTTACGACATAGGCCGTCATTACACACGGGAAAGATGTTCGGCAAGTGATCACGGAGCCCCACCAAGGTAAACATACCTATATTTCCCACTCGGCAATAAGTATCTGGTACTTCGGCCGCTGACGTCGGCTTTAGACCAGTATCTATCTCAAATATTAGTTCTACTGGCTAACAGATATGCGCGAAGGCTAACAGGATCAGGCACTAGCATGGAAGTGACCATCCGTGACAGGACGTAACGGTTGAGCATCCAGGGACTTGAACAACTTCCCTATTTAACTGCCAGTTCGCCTTCCATGGCTCTCGTTCATAAACTTAGAAACCCTAGGTTTCTATTCTCCGAGTCACTGGAATGCAAGTGCTTGATAGCATGCCTAACCCTTATCGTTTCAAACTGAGTGGCAATAAGTATCTCGTACTTCGTCCGCCGGCGTCGGCTTTAACTAAAAAGCCTTGCTCGACCATTTGCGCAAGGTGACGGGTGGCGGTGGCGCGGCTCACCTTAGCGACCTTTTGATACTGGCTACTATTCATCCCTAATTCAAAATCGCCATCTAACATCCGATTGAGCACTTTGGCTTGCTCCTGACTCAATAAAGATTGGTCGACACTTTGCCAATACTGAGTTTTAGACAGCGTTCTGCTCACATCTGCCATCGCATTGAGTAAGCAATCATTGAGGGTTTCAAAAAACCATACTAACCAAGGAGTAATATCTACATCACCCCTTTGAGTGGACTCTAAAATGTCATAGTAGGTTTGGCGACGGGCAAGAATACTGACCGACATAGCGTAAAAACGAATCGAGCGTTTCTCCGCTTGCGCCAGAGCTAAATCAGTCAATAAGCGCGTGATGCGCCCATTACCATCATCAAGTGGATGAAGAGTAACAAACCAAAGATGTGTTATCGCCGCACGGATAAGCGGATCTAAAACCTGTGCTTGCCGTGAAGCATTAAACCATTCGATAAACTGCGAGAGTTCAGCATCCAATGCCGCTCTAGAGGGTGCCTCAAAATGTACTGTTGGTTTATCAATGCGGCCAGAGACAACCTGCATAGGTGTATCGCCACGCAGCGCTCCGCCAATAACAGGGTTAAACAGCGTATAACCCTGGGGAAATAACTGTTTATGCCAACCTAATATCCGCTCAAGGGTTAATTCAGTCTCTAAATTTTTTAAGGCATCGAGCATAATGTCAGCCAAACCATCGGTTTGTGCTGTTGTCGGATACGGTTTATCTTCAGTCACGCCAAGTTTTTTAGCTAAGGATGAGCGTACCGAAGCAGCATTGAGCTTTTCACCTTCGATCGCACTGGAATGGATAATGTTAGCGAGTAAGGTGTCGAGTGCAGCGTCTGAAGTTAATAAGCTATCGTCGTGACTTAGCATTTGCTTGCCAAGCAACTGGCCCTGATTGAAATAGACCTGACGCAGCAAGGCATCAATGCTGCTGGTGTTCCAATGAAACTTAGGCCAATCGGCTTGCTGCCAAATCCACATATCTACCCCATGAGTCGAATAACAAGCCTATTCTACTCACATAATGAGGCGATTAACAAACCTATTCGACTCATTAATACCAACATGGCTATCCAATGCAGAGAAATGAGCCTTGTTGGTAATCCGGGATCTCGTTTCTAAGCCTTGCGGTCATCCACTTACTATTATTGTGCAGCTACAGTGCAGCTATCATACAATTTGGTGGCGCATTGCCGTTGTTCGTGACTTTTATGTATATACCCAAGCTACCTGAATATACGAGTTTCAGAGCGTCTAGGGTGATTCAATTCAAGGCGCATCAATGACAGAATGTCGGCCACCTTTTGAATTGATGCAACACGGAAGTGGAGTACCCTAGGCGCTCCGTCCCGGCGGGTTTTAACGCACTTTATGCTGTGTTGGTTATTTTTAACTTAGCCCGCTAGGTCTGCAAATAACCGCCTTGCCTAAAGTGCGTTAAACTCCCGCTGAATCCTGCATCTTCAGGTTGTTTGGGTATACTACCGACAAAACCTTCGCGCTGAGATATACTGCCGCCGCTGATTTGACACGCCAATATGAAACGCCGAGGTGATAACTTACGGCTTTACCGCACCGCTGACACACATTCTGAGCCTAACCTATGCCTGATAACACCAACAATTCACCAACCTCTACTCACGTACAATGTACTGCTAATACACAGCGTATCGGCAATGTTCAACCTACTGGTCATTCACCGATTGCGACGCAAGATGCAATGCATCCAGTCCAGTCGAATGCGCTCAGTGACGAACAGATAAAGGTGAAAAAGCAGAAGGTCTTTATCATAGGTTTGCCACGCACGGGCACCACGAGTGTGAGTGTTGCGCTATTGGAGCAAGGGCTAAAAGTGGCGCACATGGCCTTTACTAAACAGGCATTTATGCTGGCCGATGCAGTGTCTGACACGCCTTGTTTCAGCGATTATCAGCAGTTAGATTTATTATTTCCCGAGGCTGTGTTTGTCTATCTCGACCGCGATATCAATACTTGGTTGCCTTCAATGCAGATGTTACTTGGTAAAATGGCACCCCATTTGGATGAAAAAACGGGCCGATTCCATCCAATATTAAAGCGCAGTTTTAGGCATACTTTCGCCATAGATAAAGTGGCGGAACCTGCCAGCAGTGAGCACTTAATTGCTTGTTATCAAAAGCATCAGCAAGAAGTGTTCGCTTACTTTAGTGGGCGGGAAGACTTTATTTCAATCGATGTTAGCCATGCGGGAAGCTTGAGTCAGTTACTGCAATTTTTGGGAATGGAAGCAAACGCGGAGAATAGCGATGTCGCATTAAGTTTAAGCGAGCCACTGAGTTTCCCTAAACTTAACGTGGGCCGCAACGTAGCAAGTTGGGGCGAATATAAACACCCCAACAAGGTCAACACCAATAGCGCAGGCCCACAAAGCCGTAAGTTTTTCGACTACACGCTTTAACAATGCATTGGATCAGTACACAGATACCAATGCACAGATATCCAAGCGCTGAATTAGAAATTAGCTTTAAGCACAGCCTCTTGATCGAGCAAGCTTTGGTACAAGGTAAACTGGTTGGCGGCGCGGTCTAAATTATGGCCTTCGCGGTGGATATGGAAATACACATCACCGTTAAGATAATCCGTTAAAAAACGCACACCTATCATCAAACAAATCACCCGAGCACCGAGCCACAGACTGCGCTTTTCGTCTTCCGTTAAAACGTCACCCAACTCGCTCAAGTAGCCACGGCAAATCGCGGCGAAGATGTCTTGGCGCACTTGGACTTTATCCAAGGCCGTAGAGTCTTCCTCTTCTGGCGAGCAGAAAGTGCGTACCATGTCGCCAAAGTCATACATAAGATGACCTTTCATACAGGTATCTAAATCGATAATCGCCATGCTGGACATGTCGCGTTTATCGAAAAGCATGTTATTGATTTTAGTGTCGTTATGACAAATTCGTAGCGGCAGCTTTGGCGATATTTCTGCAAGTTCATCCAGCAAAGCCTGCTGAGATAACGCGTAATCAACCCAATGACGGCAGAGCGCTAAGCGATGTTGACTATCGAGTTCAGCGGCCTGCTTTAGTAAGGCCATGCGTCCCGGTAGATGGTGAAATTGGGGGATCACATCTTCAAGCTCTGTCGCATCAAAATCACTCAAGGCAGAGGCAAAATGCCCAAAGGCCTTGGCCGCCATTTCCGCTTCTTGTTCCGACTTAACCACTTCAATGCTAAGACTATGGGGCAAGTAACTGATCGCACGCCAAAATCCTTGCTCGCCTAAATCGATAGCCAGCTCACCCTCTTGGGTTAAACATGGGCTAACGACTTTAAGGCCGTATTGTTGCTGTAATGACTTAGCGCATAAATGATGGCTAATTTTATCGGCATTGCAGACCAAAGCGTTGGGTGTTTTAAATACCTCAGTGTTAATTCGCTGCAATACCAATTCGCCCGCAGGCCAACGCACTAAAAGGGTGTCATTGATATGGCCATTACCGAGGGCAGAAATTTTCGCCTCGGCAGATTCAATACCAAAATGAGGCAACACTGACTGCCTGATGAGTTTAATCACTCAATAACTCCGTTAATTTTTGTTTTACCCAGACAGTGTCCTGCGGATAAGTCACGCCAAGCCATGGCTCACAGGCAACATCGACATACACAGGCAAACCTTGCACAATTCCCGCTTGTACTATGGCGGGTAAATAGCATTCAGACTTAGGTTGTTGCCCCTGTTGCCCGATAAATTCGGTTAATTCACGTTTAATAACATCAAATATGTTTGGGGAGAAGCCCCAGCATGTCATAGAGACCAAGGACTGCGCCGGCAAATTAGCATGACCCTGCGGGCCATCACCCATTAAGTGGCCAGCTTGCTCGGCGATATTGAGCCATTCGGCGACCGATTTAAGCTGACCATTTTCAACCTGACACAGACCACGGTTAACACCACCGTGTTCCGACAATGTGAGTTCTATGGGATAGGCCACCATCATCCACTCGGTTGGCCTAGTGCTTAAGCCTTTGGCTAAGGAAGCAAAAGCGCTATCACCATAAAAATCATCTGCATTGATAACGGCCATTGGCCCTTTAACGAGATGGCGCGCACTCCAGAGTGCATGGGCCGTACCCCAAGGTTTAAGCCTATGGCTAAGATCCGCCAACTGCGCCGCTTCGGGTAAATCCGTTAAGACTTGATAGCAAAAATGATATTCAAAATCGACTGGCAAAAATCGTGTCAGGATCTCAGTTAATTCACTTTCTAACTCTGGGCGGATCACCAGCACAGCACGCTGAAAACCACTGCGAATGGCCGACATGATTGATAGCACCAACATGGGTTCACCCGCGGGGCCGAGTGCCGCCAATTGCTTATCGCCGCCGAAACGACTACCTAGCCCCGCAGCCATAATGACTAAGGTCAATTCTGTATTCATGCTGGATTGATATATTCAGTTCAAATTTAAAGGTGTTTCCCCAAACCGCAGCGACCTAAACAACCTAAAGTACGGTTTGAGAAAAAGAGGAGCAAAAGTGTAATCTACCCCTCTAATTGTGACTAGCATTTAAGCAGAATTTTTATCGACTTAGCTGCAGACTTTTTAACGAGCAATATAATCGCCAAAGGTGCGATTTTGTTCCAATATCGCTTGGCTGCCCTTAAGACTGAACTTATAACCACACAGGCTAATATTACCTCGGCGGGCGAGGTCAATAATGATGGCCTGAGTATCGAGTGGTGAGAATCGCGCCTCTGAAGCGGAATCCGCTTTCAGATCCACAGTCACAGGACGATAGTCAGTGCCATTGTTAAAGGATAAGACGCTGCAAGTTTTATCTCCCTTTGCCGTCGCTAAGGACCACAGGTTTTGTGCTTTACCTTTCTCACCGAGCCAACGCATGATCAAGATGTCATCCTCCAGCGCCACAGAAAAACCGTCCGGTAACGCGAGTGTCACCCGCTCACCCGCATAGGGCGCAATCGCGTTAACCGTGACAACCTCTGCACCATCACCTGTCTCAGAGTCGCCATTTGGCCAAAGGCCCCACACCAAGGCAATCAAGAGCACCACGCCACAGCCAATTCCTGCTGGGCGCCAATAACGGCGTTCCACTTTCGGCAGTTTAATCTTAGGCAACACAAAGAAACGCTTTAGTGGCGCCAAAAACTCAAATAAACCACGAAATAGCTCGGTCATCGAACCAGAATCTTTTGCTTCGGCGCGGCGCTGACGCACTTCTTCGGCATGATCTCTATCGTTAAAGCTGTCAGGCTCGTCATCTTCTTCGGCGGTAAAACGCCAACCGGGTTCAGCACTTCGCTCGGCAGGATCTAATTGCGCCGCAGTAAAGTCGACATGTTTCAAATCAACATTGTCCACATCGACATCGACCAACTCAATGTGGGTCTGTTCAACGCGGCTAGTATTAGCAGGACGAAAATCCGCATGGCTGTCTGGTATCACAAAATCGGCAGGATTCTGCGTCATTCGAGTTAACGCATCAAAGCGCAGCTCATCTTGACGCAACGCCTCTCGCTCTGCCTCCGCCGCGCTAACACTCGGCTCAACCCTCGGCGATGTTAAAACAGATTCAACATGGGTCGATAAATCGACCTCTGGCTCAGACACAGTCTCAGCGCTAATGGTTTGGGCATGAAGCTGATCAACATGCGGCTCATGCCTTTCAGCTTGAGGTTGTGCTTGAATATGAGAGGTAGATTTTGCCGATTGTCTTACGGCAACGTCTTGAGCAACAATAGGTTTAGGGTCAATGATGTTAGGATCTATGGCAGTTTTAGATGCCATGGCTTTAGGGTCTATAGTTTTAGGATCTACGATTTTAGGATCTATGGTTTTAGGTGCGATGGTTTTAGGAACGATAGTCGGTTCCACACGGCGCCTAGGCATTGCCTGTGATGTTGGTGCATCCAGCTCAGGACCGAAATAACCGTAGCGATAATCCACTATCGTTGGTGCAGGAAAGCGCCAGCCCCAAAATGTCAGTCCCGCGGCTAACACTAAACTCAATCCAATTAAGGCAATATGCACACCGGCCGCTAACAGGCCGATAAAAATTATTAACGGCAATAGAAATACGCCAATCAAGCCTTTTGACTTATCGGCATCGGCCAAACGACGCAAACTGGTGAGCCCTAATAAAGGTAGACCCAACAATGCCAGCAAATACATCAGAAAATTAGCCCCAAAAGCAGCGGCTGCAAATGCAATACAGACGTAAACGCCAACACTGATTGCGACAAAACGGGGACGAGAATCACGCCCGTGAAGGCAGAAAAGAGATTTTAACAGCACGACCCTTCCTTTATTGTTGTAAAAACGAGATACAAAAAGACACTCATTGCCTTATTCGCACGAGCGTAACCAATTTACCCGCAATTGTCAGTGCCTACGACCCAAGTCGGATAAAAATGCACATAATATCGAAGTAAATCTAAAATAGGCTTAAATTGCCAGCCAACAAGCCCTAGTATTTCTATGGTCAAAATCGGTATAATACTCGGCTTTCTGGGCCCTTCTTGCGTTAACCCATTGGATATTTAGCTCATGACCGCACGCGGAAATTTATTTATTGTGTCGGCGCCAAGTGGCGCAGGTAAATCCTCGTTGATTTCAGCCTTGCTTAAAGACAAGCCAGCCGACATGCAGGTTTCGGTATCTCATACCACCCGCGCACCACGCCCAGGTGAAGTTGATGGTCAACACTATCACTTCGTTAATGTTGAGCAATTCAAAGCCTTAATTGCTGAAAATGCCTTTTTTGAATGGGCAGAAGTGTTTGGCAATTACTATGGTACCTCGCGCCATGTGATCGAGCATACGCTCACCCAAGGTATCGATGTTTTCCTCGATATCGACTGGCAAGGTGCCGAACAAGTTAAAGCCGTGATGCCAGAGGCCGTTGGTGTGTTTATTCTACCACCCTCTAAAGCCGAGCTAGAGCGCCGCCTCACAGGTCGCGGACAAGACAGTAGCGATGTTATCGCCAGCCGTATGGCACAAGCCGTATCGGAAATGTCCCACTATAAAGAATATGATTTTATTATCGTCAACGACGATTTTGACACTGCCTTAGCCGATTTGCGTGCCATCATTCGCAGTCAGCGCTTAACAGGTGCTAGTCAGATCCACGCGCAAAATGATATGCTTCACGATCTGTTGGCAGGATAGCTGTCATAGTGTACAATTTTGCGTCATTTTTTCCCTAGATAAACTGGAGTTTCAACACATGGCTCGCGTAACTGTAGAAGACGCCGTAGAACAAATCGGCAACCGTTTTGATATGATCTTGGTTGCGGCGCGTCGTGCTCGCCAAATCGCCGTGCAGGGTAAAGACCCTATGGTTGAAGAGATGAACGACAAACCCACGGTTATCGCCCTGCGTGAAATCGAACTAGGTTTAGTTAATGCTCACACCTTAGATGCCGATGAGCGTCAAACGGTACGTGAACGTGAAGCCGCTGAAATTGCAGCGGTTGCAGCCATTGCTGAAGGTCGTTCATTATAGTTTTTGAGTAAAAACCTATTTAGGTAAAAGGAGAGCTGCCACTTGTATCTGTTTGAAGGTCTAAAGGAGTCTGCTTCCGGTTACTTAGAACCTGAACAGGTAGAATTGCTCAAGCAGGCGTACCAGATTGCGCGCGATGCCCACGAAGGGCAAATGCGCACGAGTGGCGAACCTTATATTACTCATCCGGTTGCGGTTGCCCGCATCCTTGCTGACATGCGTCTTGATCATGAGACGCTGATGGCAGCACTGCTCCATGACACCATCGAAGATACCCATGTCACCAAAGACGATTTAGCCGAACTATTCGGTGTCGCGGTGGCTGAACTCGTCGAAGGCGTATCAAAACTCGATAAGCTTAAATTTCGCGACAAGAAAGAAGCTCAGGCTGAAAACTTCCGTAAAATGATGATGGCGATGACGCAGGATATCCGCGTTATCCTCATCAAGCTTGCCGATAGAACCCACAACATGCGTACCTTAGGTGCACTGCGTCCCGACAAACGTCGCCGTATCGCCCGCGAAACCTTAGAAATCTACGCGCCCATCGCTAACCGTCTTGGTATCCATAACATCAAGACAGAGTTAGAAGACTTAGGTTTCCAAGCTTATTATCCCATGCGATATCGAGTGCTTAAAGAAGTCGTTAAAGCCGCCCGTGGCAATCGCAAAGAATTGATCCAAGGCATCGAAGCCGCTGTGTATACGCGCTTAAACGATGCGGGTATTCCAGGAAAAGTCAAAGGTCGCGAGAAAAACCTCTACTCCATCTATAACAAGATGCAGAGTAAAGAGCTGCAATTCCAAGAAGTGATGGATATCTACGCCTTTAGGGTGATAGTCGATTCCATCGACACTTGTTATCGCGTACTCGGCGCCATGCATGGACTGTACAAGCCTCGTCCCGGTCGTTTCAAAGATTATATCGCTATCCCTAAAGCCAACGGTTATCAGTCACTCCATACCTCTTTATTTGGTCCACACGGCGTGCCCGTTGAGATCCAAATTCGTACCGAAGATATGGATCAGATGGCTGACAAAGGGGTCGCCGCACACTGGGCCTACAAAGGCGGTGCGCAAACAGGCCAAGGCACGACGACTCAAGTGCGTGCCCGTAAGTGGATGCAAAGCTTGTTGGAGTTACAACAAAGCGCTAGCACCTCATTCGAATTCGTTGAAAACGTGAAGACGGAACTCTTCCCTGAAGAGATTTATGTGTTCACCCCTGAAGGTCGCATTCTGGAATTGCCCGTGAATGCCACCGCGGTAGACTTTGCCTACGAAGTGCATACTGATGTGGGTAATACCTGCGTCGGTGCCCGCGTTAACCGCCAAGCGTATCCGCTCAGCCAGCCATTAATTTCAGGCCAAACCGTTGAAATCATTACCGCTAAAGGCGCGCGTCCGAATGCCGCTTGGCTGAACTTTGTGGTAACCGGTAAAGCCCGCGCTAAAATCCGCCAAGTGCTGAAAAGCCTTAAAGGTGATGATGCGATTGCACTCGGTCGCCGCCTGCTCAACCATGCGCTCGGCAAAACTAAACTCGACAGCATTGCGCCTGAGCAGATTGAAAAAGTGATCCGCGATACTAAACATACCACGCTCGATTCGCTGCTCGCCGATATCGGTCTTGGCAATGCCATGAGTATTGTTATCGCCCAGCGTTTGATTGGCGATAATCTTGAGAATCAAGAAAGTCGCGACGGCCACATGATGCCAATTCGTGGCGCCGAAGGCATGCTCGTTACCTTCGCTAACTGTTGCCGCCCCATCCCAGGTGATGCCGTGATAGCGCACGTGAGCCAAGGTAAGGGCTTAGTGGTACACATGGAAAACTGCGCCAATATTCGTGGTTATCAAGGCGAGCCAGACAAGTATATTCCCGTACAATGGGATAATGTTGAAGGCGTTGATTACCAAGCCAATCTGCGGGTGGAAATTGTTAACCACCAAGGTGCACTGGCGAAGATCACCTCGATCATTGCCGCCGAAGGTTCAAACATTCACAACCTCAGTACTGAAGAACGTGATGGTCGCGTGTATTTGATCAACCTGCGGATTTCAGTGAAAGACAGGATCCATTTAGCCAACGTGATGCGCCGAATTAGGGTACTGCCCGAAGTACTGCGCACATCCCGTAATCGTTAATTAACTCAACACTAAAGAGAGCGTCATGGCAGAAAAAATCATCATAGCGACCGAAAACGCCCCAGCGGCCATAGGCACGTATTCACAAGCGGTTAAAGTCGGCAGCACAGTGTATTTATCTGGCCAGATCCCGCTCGTGCCAAGCACAATGCAAATTGTCAGCGATGATTTTGAAGCGCAAGTCGTGCAAGTATTTGAAAACCTGACGGCAGTTTGTACTGCTGCGGGTGGTTCAATCAACGATATCGTTAAGCTCAACATCTTCCTGATTGATTTAAGCCACTTCGCTAAAGTGAATGAAATCATGAGCCGTTACTTCAGCCAGCCATACCCAGCCCGTGCTGCTATCGGCGTGAAGCAATTGCCGAAGGATTCTCAAGTTGAAATGGACGGCGTGATGGAGCTGTAAGCGCTAGCATTTCACCTTCTATAAACGAAAAGGCGCTACGGCGCTTTTTTTGTTGCCAACACGATCCTACACCCCGCTCGCCACTCTCTTCATCTTGCTTTCATACCAATCACATTAAATATCTAATCAGTTCAGAGCCTCACAGGCATTTCAATCCAAGGCGCATTGACGCAGAAATGGTTATTCCCTTTTAAGTCAATGCAACACCGGAGTGGGATGCCTGTGTGGCTCCCGAAGGGCGGCTGATGTTCACTACATGGCAACGTGCTTTATACTGCGTTTAAGGCTTTCGACAGAGCACCACTATGCCTTCAAGCCTTCGCCTTGTCTAAAGCGCGTTGAACTCCCGCTGAATGAACAGATATTTAATACGATTGGTATAACACTCAACTTGTAGGCTTTGCGCTCCATTCTCATATTTTACAATCTTGTAAACTATTTGCGCGAGCTCACAAAACTCGCCATACTGGGTACAGCCAAAAGAACAATAAATAACAGGGAATTGCCAATGGATACAGCGATTAAGACGCCAATTGAAATGCTGGCGCACTGGGCTAATACTCAGGGGGACCAAGTCTATTTACGCCAACCGATCAAGGGTCAATTCCTTGATTTTACTTGGGCTGAAGTTCAAGAAAAAGTTCAACAACTTGCCGGAGCCTTACATCACTTAGGCTTAGAGCGTGGTGATAAAATTGCCGTTCTCTCTAAAAACTGTGCCGAATGGTTTATCACCGACCTCGCGTTGATGCACGGCGGTTATGTCAGCGTACCTATTTATCCTACCGCCAACACAGACACGATTCGCTATGTACTGCAACACAGTGGCGCAAAAGCCATTTTTCTCGGCAAGCTTGACCATTGGGCAGACCAAGAGGCTGGTGTCGGCGGCGAGCTACTACGCCTTGCCATGCCTTATGATACGATGCCAGCACAATATCAATGGGAACAATTGCTTAAGCTAGGCTATCCCTTAGTTAACGCCCCGCTGCCTACTCCAGATCAAGTGATGACACTCATCTATACCTCTGGCTCGACTGGCCAACCTAAGGGCGCGATTCAAACCTTCGCCAGCTATGGCTGGACTTGCCAAGCGGTAGTCCGTGACCTGCGCACCGATGGCGACGATAGACTTTTATCCTATTTACCCTTAGCCCACATCACTGAGCGCGTTGCGATTGAAGGATCATCCTTCTACTCAGGTAGTGTGGTGGCTTTCGTTGAAAGTCTCGACTCCTTCGTTGTCGATGTTCAACGGGCAAAACCAACGGTATTCTTCTCGGTACCACGGTTATGGAGCCTGTTTCAGAAAAACATTATCGACAAAATTGGGGTCAGTAAACTTAATCTATTGCTGAAAATCCCACTGCTTAGCAGCTTTGTGAAATACAAAATCCATAAGGGTTTAGGCTTGAACCATTGTCGTCTACTCGGCTCTGGCTCGGCGCCAATTCCGCCATCACTGATCCACTGGTATCACAGTATTGGTCTTAATATCTGCGAAGCTTGGGGTATGACAGAAAACTGTGCCTATTCGATCATCAACTATCCTTTTGATGCGCGTAAAATTGGTACTGTTGGCCGCCCAGTAGAGGATTGCCAGATCCGCCAAGGCGAGGATGGTGAGCTACTGCTTAAGAGTCCGGGATTAATGACTGCTTATTATCTTCAGCCAGAAGCTACCGCAGCGGCATTCGATGCTGATGGTTTCTTCCACACAGGCGATCTGTGCTCAATTGATGCCGATGGTTGTGTCACTATTACTGGCCGAGTGAAAGACAACTTTAAAACCGCCAAGGGCAAATATGTAGCGCCCGTGCCTATCGAACGTAAACTGGCACAGGATCCCCATGTTGAACTGATCTGCGTGATTGGCTCTGGTCTGCCACATCCCGTCGCACTAGTGCAGTTATCCGAAGGGGCAAATCTACAAGCCCGCGAAGAAGTCCGCACCTCACTCAAAGCGACACTCGATAGCGTTAATCCGCACTTAGAGTCACACGAACATGTCGATGCGATTGTCGTGGTCAGTGATCCTTGGACGATTGAGAATGATGCGCTCACACCTACCCTCAAAATCAAACGCCATGTGCTTGAAAAAGCCTTTAGCGAACGAGTTGACGGCATTCGTGGCGCCCAAGTCCGCTGGGAAGATGAATTAACTCAAAAATAACTAGGCCAAACAATCAGTTGGCGAGTATGGTCATCAGCTAAAACTAAGCACGCCTAGGGTGTGCTTTTTTATGACATATTCTGTCAAAATCCGATAAAACCACGTATCATGTGCGCCAGTCGGCCAAGGGGCAATTCCCTTGTACTTTTCCATTCAATATTAGGTTTAACAGAGTCTAACGATGCTAATTACACTATCGATTATTGGCGGTTTTATTATTTTAACCTTAGGCGCAGAAGCCCTAGTGCGTGGCGCGAGTTCTATCGCTCTACGTTTAGGTATTACGCCACTTATCATAGGCTTAACTATTGTAGCCTTTGGTACTAGCGCACCAGAACTGGCTGTGAGTGTAAAATCTGCTCTAGCAGGAAACAGCGGTATCGCCTTAGGTAACGTTATTGGCTCTAACATTGCTAACATAGGTTTGATTTTAGCCATCACGGCACTTATCCGCCCTATTCAAGTGCAATCTCAAGTCGTAAAGCGTGATATCCCTTTGATGATATTGGCTTCCATGTTGTTCTGGGCACTCTTGTTAGATGGCGAGCTCAGCCTAATTGACGGTGTGATATTGCTGTCACTACTGTTCGGTTATTTAGCCTTTAGTTACATCAGCTCGAAAAATGGTAATGAAGAGGAAGAGATTGAAGCAGGTCCAAATAATCCGCTACTTTCAGCCCTATTTATCTTAGTCGGTATTGGTATGTTAGTCGGTGGCGGTATTTTGTTTGTCAACGGCGCAGTAGATTTAGCCAAGACCTTCGGTATCAGTGAAGTCATTATCGGCTTAACGATCGTGGCGATTGGTACCAGTATGCCAGAGTTAGTAACTTCTGTTCTAGCGGCACTGAAAGGTCAGAGTGACATAGCCATAGGTAACGTTGTCGGTTCTAACATATTCAATATTTTGGGTATTTTAGGTATTACTGCAATAGTACAGCCGGTATCATCACTTGGCTTCCAACCCTTTGATTTCATCGTGATGTTGGCATTTGCCATCATGATTTTACCTTTCGCTTGGACAGGATTTCGTATTGGCCGCCGCGAAGGTTCAGTATTACTACTGTGCTACTTAGGTTACTTGGGCTACCTAATAAACCAAGCGAGCACTCAAGCTGTGGTATAACACTTAGCTGCTCATTTACGATAAAAAACACCGGAGCCTCTCCGGTGTTTTGCTCTCTAGGTATTGCTGTCCTTTATTCATCACGCACTTTCTTTAAAGCACACCTCATAAAAAATATAAGCACACAACTCAGCTGATGACATTTGTCATGCCAAAGCCATGACCTTTGTGTCTGCACTTCTTCTATCGAATTTCTGATAATGAGCCCGTACCCAAACATTGGGAAACTCACTCAATAAGGAAATACCATGAAAACATTACTCCTCGCCTCCAGCTTTATACTTATCAGTACTCACACGTTTGCAGCAACGCCATCAAACACTAACATCACCAACGTAGATGCAGCCTCGAATGCGATTAATCTAAATCAATTACAACAACTTAGCGGAAGCACTCAAGATTATGATAAAGCCTATGCGAACTATCGCTTAGCCATCAGTGCCAATGTAATGGGGCAGAAAACGCTCGCTAGCAGCGCACTGACTACAGCGCAAACCACATTAGAAGCACTCGAAACCAGCCAAGCGAATGCAGAATCCCTCGCGCTGTTATCGTCGGTTTATGGCATGCAAATCGCCTTAGACAATAGCAAAGGTGCAACGCTCGGTATGAAATCCGCCAAGGCGATTGCCAGTGCCGAACAATTAGAACCACAAAATCCACGGGTAGCGCTTGTTAAAGCCATCGCCGCCTATAACACGCCAGCCATATTTGGCGGCAGCATGCAAAATGCTAAGACCTTAGCCACTACAGCAATAGAAAGATTCGCCCAGCCTTGCGACAATATTTGCTGGGGTGAAGCCGAAGCTTACACGTGGCGCGGGCTCGCTAAACAGGAATTAGGCGATAGCCAAGGCGCGATTGAAGATTGGCAACAAGCGATCAAAGTACAAGCAGATTATGGTTGGGCAAAATTTTTGCTTCAACAAAATCAGCAATTAAGTGCAAAATAGACAAAGTTGTTAACGGGGATCTATGGCGCTGACGATAGCGCCAATCCCTAAAAAGAATAAATTAAAACAGATGCCATCGGTGGGCATTCAACAACCAACTCAGTGACACAGAGGCATCATGATAAGCACTCCCCTTCAGCTCGAACGAAAACTTGCTTGGGTGTATTTGATAAACTTAGTGTTTTATCTGATCCCACTTGCCATTAATCCCTATCCAAGCTGGAAAATCGCCCTCAGTTTTGCCGTGTTAATCCCTTTTATTGCCAGTTATTTTTGGACCTATAAGTGCAATAGCCGTAGCGCCTATCTGCCCATTCTCATTATGGTGGCCATAGCAATAGCGATCACACCAATCAACCCAGGCTCTATCTCGCTATTTACCTTTGCCGCTTTCTTCATTGGCTTTTTTTATCCTCTCCGGACCTGTCTGTTGGCTATTGCAGCCCTCATCGGCCTGCTGTTTGCCCTCAATGAGATTTACCACTTTAACAGTTACTACTTTCCGCTTTACGGCTCGGGATTAGTGCTCGGCGTGGGCATGTTTGGTGTCGCCGAACGCAGACGTTATCGGCATAAATTGAAAGAACAGCAAAGTGCCCAAGAAATTACCACCTTGGCCACTATGCTTGAGCGTGAACGTATCGCGCGGGATCTACACGACATTATGGGGCATAGCCTATCTTCCATCGCCCTTAAGGCTGAGCTAGCCGAAAAGCTAATCGCAAAACAAGAATATGAACTCGCATCAACCCAATTGACTGAGCTAGGACAAATTGCGAGGGAAAGTTTAAGCCAGATCCGCCACACAGTGTCAGACTACAAACACAAGGGCCTAGAGAGTTGCGTGACGCAGCTTTGTAAATCCTTAAGGGATAAAGGCTTAAGTGTCGAGCTCAGTGGTGAGCTACCCAAGCTAGGTGCAAGCACAGAAAGCCAACTGAGTTTGATCCTCACCGAACTCATTAATAATATTCTTCGCCATAGCGGTGCAAGTGAATGCTCTATCCACTTTTCTAAGCAATCAGACCGCCTGCTGCTAGAAGTCAAAGACAATGCCGCGGCCAAACCTTTTATAGAAGGTAATGGCCTCACTGGTATACGCGAGCGTCTCGACAGTTTAGGCGGCAGCTTGAGCTATAATCTCGAACAGGGATATACCTTTACCGTCAGTTTACCTTTGCAGGGAGCAACACATTAATGAAGATTTTATTGGCGGAAGATCAAGCTATGGTGCGAGGAGCACTCGCCGCACTCCTTACGCTTGCAGGGGGTTTTAGTATCACCCAAGCGAGTGACGGTGACGAAGCTCTAAGCTTACTCAAACAGCAAAGCTTTGATCTCTTGCTAACGGATATCGAAATGCCCGGCCGCACAGGCTTAGAGCTGGCCACATGGTTAAAGGAGCAACATAGCCAAACTAAGGTTGTGGTCATTACCACCTTCGGCCGTGCGGGCTATATTAAACGTGCCATCGAAGCGGGTGTGGGCGGCTTTCTGCTTAAAGATGCGCCCTCGGAAACCTTAGTCAACGCGATTCAACAAGTGATGGCGGGAAAACGAGTGATCGATCCTGAACTTGCCATGATGGCGATTGGCGATGTCGACCCGCTCAACGACAAAGAACGCCGCGCTCTTCGTCTCGCTAGCGAAGGCAAATCCACCTCCGACATCGCCGAAACTCTTTTTATCGCCGAAGGGACTGTTCGCAACTACCTCTCAGAAGCCATAGCCAAACTCAATGCCAGTAATCGAATCGATGCAGCCCGCATTGCCAAGCAAAAAGGCTGGTTGTAATAACACTCACAGTTAACCACGCTTTCAGCCTAACGATATCTTATCAACAATTTTGTGGTCTTAAGGCCACAGAAGGATATTAGCTATGCTTCCAAACAAAATTTGATAACACCCTAATTCCCCTTGAGATTGCCTTACGCTTATTCTCTGTTAATATATGTATAAATTCACAGTGATTGAGTGCTAACGACTTGCAGCAATTGGATCTTGTTCCGATCACCGACCTCAAAGGCGTCGCCAAAAAGGTCGCGGAGAAACTCGCAAAGCTCGGCATCACAACAGTACAAGATCTGCTGTTTCACTTACCCCTGCGCTACGAAGACAGAACCCAAATCTATCCCATTGCCGCCCTCAGCCTAGGCGGTTACGGCACTATAGAAGCTGAAATCCAATCGACACAAATCATCCAAGGCCGCAAGCGCATGCTGGTCTGCAATGTGCGCGACGATACGGGCAGCTTAAGCCTGCGCTTCTTTAACTTTTCCGTTGCTCAGCGTAATGCCATGCAAAATGGTTTGATGATCCGCGCCTATGGTGAAGTGCGCCGTGGTAGTCATCAAGCTGAGATAGTGCATCCAGAATATAAAGTGGTGTATCCCGGTGAAGATGTTCACCTGAGTGATACCCTAACGCCGATTTATCCCACGACTGAGGGCTTAAAACAGGCGAGTTGGTTAAAGCTGACGGAGCAAGCCTTGGTATTGCTGGAAGAGGGTGGCTTAACTGAGCTGCTGCCACCACAATTGCAACCTAACAACATCAGCCTTAAACAAGCGCTGCAGACGCTACATCGCCCGCCTGCGGGGATCTCTCAGTTCGATTTAGAGCTAGGTCAACACCCTGCCCAGCAACGACTCGTGCAGGAAGAATTACTCGCCCACAATCTCAGCATGTTACGCCTAAGGCAGCGCAGTAATTTAGATGCCGCTGTCACCATGCAGGCCACGGGACAGTTGCTCAATCCCTTCCTCGCGGCTTTGCCCTTTAAGCCGACTGGCGCCCAGCAAAGAGTCGTGGCTGATATAGGCAAAGATTTAGAAAAACCGCACCCTATGATGCGCTTAGTGCAAGGGGATGTTGGCTCGGGCAAAACCTTAGTCGCGGCGATGGCGGCATTACAAGCGATTGAAAACGGTTATCAAGTTGCCATGATGGCACCGACCGAGTTATTGGCCGAGCAACATGCAACTAACTTTGCCGCTTGGTTTGAGCCACTCGGACTTAAGGTAGGTTGGCTGGCGGGAAAACTTAAAGGCAAGGCCAGAACCCAATCCCTTGCGGATATTGAATCTGGCGCAGCCCAGATGGTGATTGGGACCCATGCCATCTTCCAGCAGCATGTGGTCTTTAGCAAACTCGCGTTAATTATTATCGATGAGCAACACAGATTCGGCGTACACCAACGCTTAGGCCTGCGGGAAAAGGGCGTGAGCCAAGGTTTCCACCCGCATCAATTGATCATGACAGCCACACCCATTCCCCGCACGCTGGCGATGACGGCCTATGCAGATCTCGACACGTCCATTATCGATGAGCTGCCGCCGGGGCGAACTCCAGTGACCACTGTGGCGATTGCTGATTTACGCCGTAACGAAGTGCTTGAACGGGTCCGCAACGCTGTCATTAGCGACCAACGTCAGGCCTATTGGGTATGTACTCTGATTGAAGAATCCGAAGTACTCGAATGCCAAGCCGCCGAAGACACAGCCGAAGAACTGCGCCTCGCCCTGCCCGAGCTCAATATTGGCCTAGTGCATGGCAGATTAAAGAGCGCCGAGAAACAGCAAATCATGGCCGACTTTAAGGCAGGCATTATTCATCTACTGGTAGCGACAACCGTGATTGAAGTGGGCGTCGACGTGCCCAATGCCAGCCTGATGATCATTGAAAACCCTGAACGTTTAGGTCTAGCACAACTACATCAACTGCGCGGACGAGTCGGTCGAGGCGCCATCGCAAGCCATTGTGTGTTACTCTACAAGGCGCCGTTGAGCCATACCGCCACCCAAAGACTGAGTGTACTCAGACAAAGCAATGATGGTTTCATCATAGCGCAGAAAGATTTAGAAATTCGTGGTCCGGGTGAAGTGCTTGGCACTAAGCAGACGGGACTGGCTGAGCTCAAAATTGCCGATCTGGTGCGCGATCAAGCTTTGATCCCACACATTCAGAAATTAGCGAGCCATGTAATGGCGCAAGCTCCCGAAAAAGTCGATGCAATTATTTTACGTTGGCTCGGGCACAGACAGCACTATGTGCAGGCTTAAGCCGTAAATATTAAAGGGTAAAGAACGAGGCGTAACATCTGCCTTTACTCGAAATAAATTGTTTATGTTCAGCTAAGCGCTATAGACAAGCGCATGGAAACTTGCAAAATGAACCTGCGGCCTTCAAATAGCCCGCTCTTGCACTTTAATGTTAGCTGCATGTATTCACCAAGTTACCTTGACACTCAAGCGAAGGATGTAAAATGCAAGTTAATCAAGATGATAGAATAACACCTCAAGAGACTTCTTCTAGCAGCAATCGCTTTGCGCTTTTTGCGATAGTGCTCGTCGTGCTACTTTCTGCCGGAGGATATTATTACTACAGCGGTGATTCTGACTCACCTAAACTCATTCCTAACGCCCCTATTGTATTGCCTGAAACACCGCCATCTGAACCTATGACGCTCGAAAGTACGCCAGAGCCTGAAACCACAGAGACGACGCCTGCCGTTACAGAAACGAACACCAATAGCACTGAAACCACTGCAGTGGCAGAGCCTGAAGTTGTCGTAGAACCTGTGCCTGTGCTGGCTGAAAGTGATGCATTTGTGCAACAAAAAGCCCTCGCCATGATCAATAACAATGTGCTGAGTTCTTCGTTAGTGCAGCAAGATCTCGTCCGCCAATTTGTGGTATTCGTGGATAACCTAGCTCAGGGTGAATTAACCCGTAAAGTTAGCCCACTTAAAGGACCAGAGAAGCTGTTCTCAGTCTCAGAAATCACCAACAAAGTGTATTTAAATCCTGAGGGTTTCCACAGATACGATGCCTATGTTGACTCGATTGCCAAAATGGACGAACAGGGCTTAATCACAACTTACAAGCAACTGACGCCGCTCCTAGAGGAAGCCTTTACCGAACTCGGCTACAGCAACGCCAAATTTAACGACAGAATGCTGCAAGCGATTAAAATGTTACTCGCAGCACCTATTATTGAAGATCCGATTGAGCTGAATTCAATTAGCGTTAACTATCAATTCGTTGACCCTAACTTAGAGGCACTACCCAGTGCACAAAAACTGTTGATCCGTATGGGTCCAGAAAATACTCGCAAGTTGAAAGTAGCGCTGCGTAAAATCGAGAATCAATTGTCGCAATAGGTTATCAAGCTCATGCCAAAAGGCGCTCAGTGCGCCTTTTTTCATTTTAACCTGTAAGTTAAAGTGTCTGCGAAATCAGATAGCCACTGCGATATTTGTTACTCAATGTCGAATAAGTGCTGTAAATCACAGCACTTGATCCCATTCCGTTAACCCGCACAATGCAAATGGCTTCATAAAAAGAAGGGGCATAGTGTAGAATGACCACGCTGTAGAGGGCATTTCGAGCGTCATTCTTCTAACGCGTATACTCCTCACTATGGTATGACAATCCATTAATGTTCTAACTTAGTTAGGGATAACTAAGACAGCTTAAATTTAGTGTCGAGGCAAAGTAGTGCAACTAACATTCAGCATTCTCTCTTGGGGCGCTTGGGCCCCCCAATATCAGCACCATCAAAGTTGGCAAACTTGGTGCGAGAGTTCGGCTGAGCTCAATCTCGATACGCCACCACAGTCGGATACCACCGCTCCCGCACTCAAACAAATTCCCGCCATGCAGCGCCGCCGTTTTAGTCGCTTGACTAAGATGATGTTAGAGGTGAGTTTTCAGTGCGAAATGCCTGCAAATTGTCGCTCTATTTTTGCCTCGCGCCATGGAGAGTTGCAGCGCACCATTGGCCTACTCGAAGACATTATCGCCAAACAGCCCTTATCGCCCTTAGGTTTTAGTCAGTCAGTGCACAACACCGCCAGCGGCATTTTTGGCATAGTGGCGGCCAATACCGCGCCTTCAACCTCAGTTGCGGCGGGCACAGAAACCCTGTCCCAAGCTATGGCCGAAGCCTTCGCCCAATTACATCAATCGCCAGAACCATTGTTATTGGTCTTCGGTGATGATCCAGTGCCTCCTGTGTACGATGAGTTTACCCAAGAATTTGAATTACCTTTGGCCCTAGGCCTACAGCTCGCGCCCTTCGATACACCCGCTTCGGCCAAGCTCACAGTGAGCCGTATTTCTAAGGCAACAGCTTTAAATCCGCTGACCTATGGTGCATTTATCCACGCCCTAGCAACGGCGCAAAATATTTCAGGCTGCTTATCCCAATGGCATTGGAGACTTGAGCATGTTTGATGCAGCCCACAGCCATGACGCCGCTAAGGGCCATGAAGATTCAATGCTCAATGCCGCATATACCTTGCCAGAAACTCGCCGCGAAGGGCTGAATTATGTGCCACGTTGGCTAGGTGGCGTAAGTTGTTATATCGCCTTTGGCTTAGGCGGCTTATTAAGCTCCTTGACCATTCTGCCGCTACTGCGTTTTTGGCCAGGCACACCAGAGGCGCGGATTATTCGAGTCCAAAAAGCCGTGCATTTAATGTTCAAAGGCTTTGTCGCCATGCTCACTTGGGCAGGTGTGATTAAGGTCAGCAGCCACGATGCCCAAAAATTACATGATGCCAGAGGCGTTATCGTCATAGCCAATCACCCCAGTTTAGTCGATGTGGTGGTATTGATAAGTCTCATGCCCAATGCGGGCTGCATAGTCAAACAAGCTTTGTGGCGTAATCCATTTTTGCGGGGTGTGGTGTCCTGCGCGGGTTATATTCCCAATCGCGGCGCCGAACTCATGCTAGAGGATTGCCGCGAAGTGCTCGCAAGAGGCACCAATTTAATCATCTTCCCCGAGGGCACGCGTACGGTGGTCGGTGCGACCATTAACCACTTTGCCCGCGGCGCTGCCAATATCGCCTTAAGGGCCGAAGCGGATATTTTACCTGTGGTGCTACGTACCAATGTGCGTGGTTTGACAAAGGAGCAACCTTGGTATGAAATCCCAAGGCAAACCATGGGAATGGCCGTTGAAATCGGCACAATCGTTTCTTACCAGAAGTACCAAGCGGCTTTAGGTGAGCATGCAAAAATGGCCCGGCAGCTGACGCGGGATCTTGAACATTACTATAAACAACAACTCGAAAATAATTATGAACTTAAACAATGAAATAAAGCAGTTAATCATCGACTGTCTCGATCTAGAAGACGTCAGCATTGATGATATTGAAACCGATGCGCCGCTATTTGGCGAAGGTTTAGGCTTAGATTCTATCGACGCCCTCGAGCTCGGCTTAGCCATCAAGAAAAAATTTGATGTCAAAATCGAAGCCAATTCGGATGCCACTAAGGCCCATTTTCACAGTGTTGCCAGCTTAGCTCGCTTTATCGAATCACAGCGTCCATAGGAGAGGAATATGCAAAATCGTGAACAAATCCTCGCTATGCTGACCACTATTTTAGTGGACGAATTCGAAATTGATGCCGAGGCGATTACGCCTGAGGCCAACCTGTATGAAGAGCTCGATCTCGACAGCATTGATGCAGTCGACTTAGTGATAAAACTGCAGCAACTGACAGGTAAAAAGATCCAACCCGATGAATTTAAATCAGTTCGCACAATCAACGATGTGATTAATGCTATCGAAGGTTTAGTTAAAACCTAATGCGAGCCTTGCTACAGGTCTTAACCGCCCTAACTTTGCTGGCCTACCCCGTTGCCGTGTATTTAGGGCTCAGTTACTTGCCTGCTGGCACCATAGCGCTCGTGCTGTGTTTATTGCTGATAATGCGGCTAATGCTACAAAAGCAAAGGGTTAAGACATTAGTTTTACCACTATTGGTGGGGATTGTGCTCACGGCAGGCAGTTATCTTGCCAAGCGCAGTGATTGGCTGCTGTATTACCCAGTAGTGATAAATCTCACTATGCTGGCGCTGTTCAGTTATTCACTGCACACTGGCCCTAGCATGATCGAACGTTTAGCCCGTTTGAAAGAACCCGATTTACCGGATGAAGCCACTGGGTATCTTAAAAAAGTCACGCTACTTTGGTGCGGCTTATTTATCTTCAATGGCACTATGGCGGCTTACACCGCTGGCTTTACTAGCTTAGCAACCTGGACCTTGTATAACGGTTTGATTGCATACGTACTCATGGGACTGCTCCTCGGTGGGGAATGGTTATATCGCAGCTTTTGGTTGAAGAAAACATGACACAGCTACTCAAAAACTGGTTAACCCAAGGGCCCTTTGCCCAACAATTGATCAGCTTTAATCACCACGACATAGTCACAGGTGCATTATTTACCAATCAGGTGGCGTATTTTTACGAGCAACTGCTGGCCGCGCCAGAGAAAAAATGGCTGCTCGCGAGTGATACCAGCGATCTGTTTGCTGTGGGTTTATGTGCGGCGCTGTTAGCCGGCAAGGAAATTATCTTACCAGCCAACACCCAAACGGGCACGCTGAGCGAGTTAACCCACCAGTTTGAAGGCATATTGTCGGACAAGCCATTGTGTGAAAGTCAGGCCTTTATTCTACTGAGAAAAGAGCTGAGCCTACCGAGCAAACCTTGGCCAGCGAGCGAGGCTATCGGCGAACTTGTGCTATTTACCTCCGGCAGCAGTGGCGAACCTAAGGCGATCCGTAAAACACTTCAGCAATTAGACGTTGAAGTCTCAGTGCTCGAACATACCTTTGCCGAACATTTACCCCATTGTAGTGTGGTTTCAACGGTTTCCCACCAGCATATCTATGGCCTGTTATTCAAGATTTTGTGGCCACTCGCCGCCAGTCGGCCGTTTTTAAGTGAGCAGATTGAATACCCAGAAACCTTAAGCTATTACACTGCCTTACTGCCAAACCTGTGTTTGATCAGTAGCCCTGCCCAGTTATCGCGTTTACCTAAGGCCTTAGAGCACGAGCGGCAGCTGCGCTCACCTAGCTTAGTGTTTAGCTCCGGCGGGCCATTAAGTTTTGCGGCGGCTCAGGGGATCAGCCAATGCTATGGTCACTTGCCCATCGAAATTTTTGGTAGCACAGAAACGGGCGGCATCGCCTATCGCCGTCAGCATGAGGCCGATGAACCTTGGCAAGTGTTTGACAGAATATCGATAGATCAAGATCCTAGCGACGGAGCCTTACTACTTAAATCGCCCTATTTGGCCGACGATGAATGGCTGCGCTGCGAAGATAAAATCGAACCGACCGAAAATGGCCAGTTTAGACTCAAGGGCCGACTCGATCGCATCGTTAAGATTGAAGAAAAACGTCTATCACTGGCACAAATGGAAACGCTGTTAGGCAGCCATGCCTATGTTGAGCAAGCCGCACTTGTCGTATTGCCGCAGTTTAAATCCCAACTGGGCGCGGTCGTGACCCTCTCCGCACTTGGCCGCAGCGTGCATCAAGAGCAGGGAAAACTCAGTATCAACAATGCGTTAAAAGCACATTTACTGACGCAATTTGAGCGAGTCACCCTGCCACGCCGCTGGCGTTATCCCGATATTTTACCGCTTAACACTCAGGGTAAGCGTGTCACGGCCCAGTTAGTCGAGTTATTTGATCATGATTAAATCGAGTTTACCGCCGATCCTGCATTCCAATATCGGCATGGATAATATTGAATTACGTTTGTTAGTGGCGGCCGACCTTGAATCTTTTAAGGGACATTTTCCCGAGCAAGCCGTGCTACCGGGCGTGACACAATTAGATTGGGTGGTGCGTTTAGGCTGCCAATATTTCGGCTATTGCGAAGCCGTAGCCAACTTAGAAGTGCTTAAGTTTCAGCAACTCATACTGCCGGGGCAAGAAGTCACCTTAAGCATTAGCAACAATGCGGCTAAGGGAAAACTCACCTTCGCCTATAGCGATGGTGAAAACCGCTACGCGTCAGGTCGTATCGCCTTCGATATCTCGCCCGTTAACAGCAAGCCTTCTGAGACCAACAGCAGCGATGGGGCGAGCCAGTGCTAACGCCTCCCAGCGACCTCGTTGAGTCGGCGCCCATTAAGCTCGCCTTAGTGATCCCCAATTACAATCACAGCGCCGCGATTACCCAGACCTTGGCCGATCTTGCCCAGTTTAATCTGCCCTGTTATTTAATTGATGATGGCAGCAATGACGAAACCCGTTATTTGCTGCAATCCTTAGCCCAAACCTATCCTTGGGTGACTTTGCTGCTGCATCCGTACAATCGTGGTAAAGGCGCCGCTGTGATGACAGGGCTGCGCCGTGCCTACCGCGATGGCTTTAGTCATGCACTGCAGGTCGATGCCGATGGTCAACACAATCTGGCCGATATTCCAGCTATGGTAGCAAGGGCGCAGGCTAAACCCGATGCGCTGATTTCAGGCAAACCCGAGTACGATGAATCCGTGCCTAAGGGCAGGCTTTATGGCCGTTATATCACCCATTTTTGGGTGTGGGTCGAAACCTTAAGCTTTGATATTCAAGATTCTATGTGTGGCTTTCGCGTTTATCCGCTGGCCGCTACTGAGCGATTACTGCGCCAGCAAGCCTTAACGGAGCGAATGGATTTTGATATTGAAATCCTCGTCAAACTCTACTGGCAAGGGGTGGAAATTTTATTCCAGCCGACTAAGGTGATTTATCCCGAAGGTGGTGTTAGTCACTTTCAAGGTGTGGCCGACAATGTGCGCATCACTAAACTGCATACCAAGTTATTTTTCGGCATGCTCAAACGCCTGCCTTGGCTATTGAAGCGTAAATCACAGCAACAAGCCGCGCAAAACTCCCATTGCTCGTCAGCAACACAATCGACTTCAGCAACATCATCAACTTCAGCCACCCATTGGTCGGGCATGAAGGAGCGCGGCAGTTACTGGGGCATCAAACTGTTAGCCGAGAGCTATCGTATTGGCGGCCATTGGTTGTGCCGCGCCATTATGTATCCTGTGATTTGCTATTTCTTTCTCACGGGCAAAGTCACCCGTAACGCCTCGTTAGACTTCCTGCGCCGCGTACAAGTACTTGAGCCGCAACATCCTAAGCTCAATCAGCCCATAGGCTGGCGCGATAGCCTGAATCACTTTTTAGCCTTTGGCAATGCCGCACTCGATAGAATCGATGCCTGGTGCGATCGCATCCAATTGAGCCAAGTGGATTTCCCCGATCGCCAAGTGCTGGCCGACCAACTCGAAAGCGGTAAAGGCGCCGTGTTATTGGTGTCTCACCTTGGCAATTTAGAACTTTGCCGCGCCATTTCAATCCACCAGCGCAAAGTCAAAGTGAATGTCATGGTGTTAACGAGCCATGCGGAAAATTTCAATAAGGTACTCAAACAGTTAAATCCAGATAGCACGCTTAATCTTATTCAAGTGACCGAGCTTAACCCCGCGACGTCTATGCTGTTGCAGCAAAAAATAGAAGCCGGTGAACTGGTGGTGATCGCGGGCGATAGAACCTCGCCGAATACCCAAGGTCGCGTCATGTACGCGCCGTTTATGGGTCAAGATGCCGCGTTTCCCCAAGGGCCGTTTATTTTGGCTGGCTTACTCGATTGCCCCGTGTTTTTAATGTTTTGCCTACGGGAACAGGGCCGTTATCGGGTGTATTTAGAGCACTTCGCCGAAACACTTAAAGGCCCAAGGGCGGGCAGAATGGACAGATTACAGCAGGCAGTAAATCGCTACAGCGAACGCTTAGAATACTTTGCCAGACGCGAGCCTTTGCAATGGTTTAACTTCTTCGATTTTTGGCGTAAAGACAGCGAATTAGAACGCGCATCAACCAATTCAGTACAAGCCGATGCTGTAACAGCAGAGTCAACATCACCGCAGATCCCAGAGCAGGATCATAAGACAGACAGGACTAGTCATTCATGAGCCACACCCAAGCCGCCGACTCAAAGAATCAATCAGACTTAAAGACTGTTGAGTTCGGCCGTCAATTTCTTACCTTAGAACAAGTGGTTGCCGTCGCCAAGGGCGCACCAGTCAAGCTCTGTGATGATGCGGATTATCAAGAATATATTCAAAAAGGTGCGCGCTTTATCGATAGCCTGCTGCACGAAGAAGGCGTGGTTTATGGTGTAACAACTGGTTATGGCGACTCTTGCACAGTCAATGTGAGCTTAGATCTGGTCCACGAATTGCCACTGCATTTAACCCGCTTCCACGGCTGCGGTTTAGGCGAGACCTTAAGCATAATGCAGGCCCGCGCTGTGATGGCTTGCCGTTTAAACTCCTTAGCCATTGGCAAATCTGGCGTGACCTATGAGCTATTAAAGCGCATCGAAACTTTGCTCAATCTCAACATAGTCCCTGTAATCCCAGAAGAAGGTTCGGTCGGCGCCAGCGGTGATTTAACGCCGCTGTCGTATTTGGCCGCCGTGTTAGTCGGCGAGCGCGAAGTGATTTACCAAGGTGAGCGCCAAGCGACTCAAGCTGTGTACGTTAAGCTCAACATCACCCCGCACGTACTGCGGCCAAAAGAAGGCTTAGCCCTGATGAACGGCACGGCTGTAATGACGGCCTTGGCCTGTTTAGCCTTCGATCGCGCCCAATATCTTGCCCGCTTAAGTAGCCGCATTACCGCTATGGCTTCGTTAACGTTAAAAGGCAACTCGAACCATTTTGATGAAATCTTATTTGCCGCTAAACCGCATCCGGGACAAAACCAAATCGCCACTTGGATACGGGAAGATTTAAATCACCACGAACATCCGCGCAATTCGGACAGGCTGCAGGACAGATATTCCATCCGCTGCGCACCGCACATTATCGGCGTGTTGCAGGATACGCTGCCGTTTATGCGTCAGTTTATCGAAACCGAAGTCAACAGCGCCAACGACAACCCGATTGTCGACGGCGAAGGCGAGCACATTCTCCACGGTGGCCATTTTTACGGCGGCCATATCGCCTTTGCGATGGATTCACTGAAAAATACTGTGGCTAACTTGGCCGATCTTATCGATCGCCAAATGGCACTGGTAATGGACCCTAAGTTTAATAATGGCTTACCCGCTAACTTATCCGGCTCAACCGGCCCGCGCCGCGCAATTAATCATGGCTTTAAAGCGGTGCAAATTGGCGTATCGGCGTGGACAGCAGAAGCGCTCAAGCACACTATGCCCGCCAGCGTGTTCTCACGCTCGACCGAATGCCACAACCAAGACAAAGTCAGCATGGGCACCATTGCCGCCCGCGACTGTATGCGCGTGCTGCAATTGACCGAACAAGTCGCGGCGGCAGCCCTGCTCGCCATGACCCAAGGTATTGGTTTACGTATCGCCCAAAATGAACTGGACGAAGCCTCACTCACCCCTTCATTGGCGAAAACCCTCGCCCAAGTGCGCGGTGATTTTGAGACCTTAATTGAAGATAGACCGCTTGAAGCCGTGCTGCGCCAAACCATAGCGAAAATCCAAGCGGGTGAATGGGAAGTGTGCCGATGAAATCATTGCTCACTATCGATATGGAAATGCAAATCCCCTTCCACGATGTGGATTCCATGGGGATCACTTGGCATGGCAATTACCTGCGTTATTTCGAGATTGCTCGCTGCAAACTGCTCGATGAGTTGGGCTACAACTACCGCCAAATGCAAGCATCTAACTATGCGTGGCCTATTATCGATTTGCAGATTAAATACGTCAAAGCCAGCACCTTCGAGCAAAAAATCATAGTCCGCGCCGAGTTAGTCGAGTGGGAAAACCGCTTAAAAATCAATTATCAAATCCGCGACGTTGAAACGGGTGCGCGCATCACTAAGGGTTATACCATTCAAGCGGCGGTCGATATGTGCACCCAAGAATTGTGTTTTGTCACCCCAGAGGTGTTCCGTGACAAAATCGCCACCCTGCTCGCTAAGGTTGAAGACTAATGAACTCAGTACTAGCCAAGAGCTCTGCGTTGATGAAGAATCCTGTGCTGGCGAAGTGTGCATTACTCCTCTGCCTTGCTTGCGGCTTGGCTTGTGCTTTGATAACCCTGCCACTCAAAGCAGAAACCTTAGCTGAGCCCGGTGTTTATCAAGCGCTCTTTAGCCAAAATGCGGATACCGCGCAGCTTGTCGCCCTGAGCCAAAAGCTTAACTTGGGCGAAACGGTGCGAGGCAACTTTGTGCAGTCTCGGCAGTTGAAGGTGCTCAAAAAGCCGTTAATCAGCCAAGGTCAGTTTATCTTCGATCAGACCCAAGGGCTGATATGGCAGCAGATAAAGCCCTTCGAATCCCTGCTGATTTTAAAAGATAAGCAGCTTATTCAGCGCAATAGTCAAGGTCGAGTCCAAGTCAGCAAGGCCGATGCCTCGGCGAGCGCTGCCGCTATGGGCGATTTATTGCCCAGCCTAGTGCGCACTATGCTCGGCGGTGATATTTCCGGTTTAAGCGAAAACTTCGAGCTGCACTTTCTCATTACAGACAAGTTAAACACAGAAAAGTTAAGCCCAGACGGCCAATGGCAATTAGGCCTAACGCCCAAAGATCCCTTAATGAAAAAAGCCATCACCAATATGGTGTTAGAGGGGAGCGATGTGTTGCAATCCTTAGTGCTGCTGAGCGCAGCGCCGAGTGTGAGCCCACAGGATATGACCCGCATCGACTTTAGTGCGCTTTCCCAAGGCAAACTCAGCGAAACCGAATTGGCGCAGTATGCTGTGGCGATAGAGGCGAATAAACCTTAACCATGGCCGCCAACTTCACCGCGCGCGCCAATCAAGCGCTAATACAATCATCCCCTAAATGGCGCCTCGCCATTTGGTTGCTATTGATGCTGTCTGCCAGTCTGTGGACTTTGCAACTCTGGCAAAACGGCGCAAGGGTGCAGAGCGATATTCTTGCTATGCTGCCGCATTTACAGCAGGACAAACTCACAGAGCGCGCCCTTAACCAAGTTGAAGCGACGCTCGCCGATCAAGTCTATATTGCGCTCGTCGCCAAGGATGAAACCACGGCAATCTCTGCGGCTAAGCTGTTGATGCAAAAGCTTGAAACTGACCTTGTTGCTACTGGAAAAAATGCTGCACTCACAGATATTCGCAGCGCCGATATGCAGCTCGGTGAAGCGTTGGGGCAATACTATTTCCCCCACAGATTTAAATTGCTGACAGCGCCACAAGCTGAGGCGTTAGCAACGAAAGACATTGGAAATCTGATTGAAGCGGCCACAGCGCAGCTTTACAACGCCTTTAGCTACGCCAATAGCAACTTGCTTGCCCAAGATCCGCTGCTGTTATTCCCCGCCAATTTACTCGCCCTCGCGCCGAGTTCCAAAGTCAGAGCCAGCCAAGGCATTCTGCTGGCGAATCAAGGCGATAATGTCGCTGCGGTTGTTATGGCAAAGGGGCGAGAAAGCGCTTTTAATCCCAATGCGCAATTGGCGCAGATGACGGCATTAACCCTAGGATTGGATGCGGTTAAACAAAGCTATCCCGATATTACACTGCTTAAGGCTGGTGCCCTGTTTCACGCGATTGCGGCGACCCAAACGGCTAAGAGTGAAATCTCGATCCTTGGTCTTGCATCCTTACTTGGGGTAATAGCTTTAGTCTGGCTGGCGTTTCGTTCTGTAATGCCGCTACTGCTGGCAATCGTCACCATTTCCAGCGGGCTGTTGCTGGCAGTGACTTTTACCTTAAGCGTGTTTGGCGAGCTGCATTTACTCACCTTAGTGTTTGGTACTAGCTTGATTGGCATTGCCATCGACTACAGCTTTCATTTTTACTGCGAGCGCTTAAGCGATACCGAGCGGAGCGCTCAGGCGACGGTCGCGTATATATTTCCCACAGTGACACTTGCCTTTATCACCAGTGCCTTAGCTTATGTGGGCATAGGATTAGCGCCGTTTCCTGGGATGCAGCAAGTAGCGATTTTCTGCGCCGCGGGGCTGCTCGGGGCTTATCTCACCCTCATTCTCGCCTACCCACTGTTAGCGGGAAGTCGTTTGCCATCGGGCTCCCACCCATTAGCGTTAGCGGGGAAGTACCTTACCAACCTCACTCAGTTATCCAACAAATTGACCACGCCTTTAGGCATGAGCATGTTTGCTTTAGTGATAGTGGTGTGGTGTCTGGTTGGCGTAACCAAGTTAACCGTCGATGACGATATTCGCCATTTGCAGCAAAGCCCCGCGAGCGTGACTGAACCTGAAAATCAGCTCAGGCAGCTACTCAGCGGCGGCACAGATAATCAATTCTTACTGGTACGCGCCGCGAGTGAAGAAGCACTGCTGCAACAGCTTGAGCGAGTGTCGCCACTGCTCGATGCCGCTATTGCGAACCAAGAGTTAGGCAACTATGTCAGCCTCAGCCGATATCTTCCCAGCCATCAAAGGCAAGACACGGCTTATCGCTTACAGGGTGAAATCTATCAAACTCAGATAGATACTGTGCTCACAAGCCTTGGGTTGGATGAGAACTTAAAGCCAGAGCTGCAAGCAAGCTACTTAGCGGCTAAAGAGCAATATATCAGTCCAGCAGATTTCTTTAAGCTAGAGGCAGGTAAGCAACTCGCACCGCTGTGGCTAGCGCCAAATGGCAAGGCCACCGACTATGACGCGCTAAATGATAGCGGCGCGAGCGCTGAGTATGGTGCCATTGTCTTGCTTGGCGGTATTCAGCAAATCGATGCCCTTAAGGCGCGTTTTGCCCAGGATGAAAGCGTGCAGCTTATCGACAAGGTGGCGGACATTTCAGCCGTCATGGGACATTATCGATTGTTAACCCTAAAGCTGTTAGCCCTTGCACTTGGCATCGCACTCTTGTTGTTTAGCCTGAATTTCGGCTTTAAAAAAGCGGCGGTTGTGGTTGCCGTGCCAGCCCTTGCGGCCTTGCTCACGCTCGCAACCTTAGGCTTAACGGGCTCACCACTGAGTCTGTTCCATGCACTCGCGCTCATTTTAGTTTTCGGGATTGGGATAGACTACAGCTTGTTTTTTGCTTCAGCCCAGAACCACGGCAAGGCAGTGATGATGGCGGTGTTTATGTCCGCCTGCTCGACCCTATTGGCCTTTGGTTTACTTGCCTTTAGCCAGACCCAAGCGATTCACTACTTTGGCTTAACCCTATCACTGGGCATAGGGTTTACCTTTTTACTTTCGCCGTTGATTTTGACCACAACACTGGCTTTAACCACCAATCAGCTTCTAACGACAAAAAAGTCCTGATGACTACAAGGAACGTATTTTACATGTCTACACAGGTTCACGATTTATCAGCTATACCAAATTCACTTGATGTCGATGTGGCCATTATCGGCGCAGGGCCTTCGGGCGCCATCGCTGCCAGCCTGCTACACCAGCAAGGCAAGCGCGTGCTTGTGTTAGAAAAACAGCATTTTCCTCGCTTCTCCATCGGCGAAAGTTTACTGCCCTGCTGCATGCAGTTTATTGAAGAAGCAGGTATGTTAGATGCGCTCAATGCCGCTGGATTCCAACATAAAAATGGCGCCGCCTTTCGTCGTAATGGCACTTACACTACCTTCGATTTTACCGATAAATTTACTCCTGGGCCGGGCACCACGTTTCAAGTGCAGCGCGCCAGTTTTGATAAACTGTTAGCCGATACCGCCCAAAGCCAAGGGGTCGACATCCGCTACGGCGAAACGGTCGAGGCGATCGATTTAACCGAGAACCCACGCTTAACGGTGCGCAATGAACAGGGCGAGCTTTATCAAATCAATGCCCAATATGTGCTCGACGCCAGCGGTTTTGGTCGCGTATTACCCCGCTTGCTCAACTTAGAAAGTCCATCTTGCCTGCCTCCGCGCAGCGCCATCTTTACGCATGTGGAAGACAACATCAGCAATGCTAGCTTCGATCGTAATAAGATTTTGATCAGCGTCCACCCTGAACATAAAGATATTTGGTATTGGCTCATTCCCTTTAGCAATGGCCGCTGTTCACTCGGCGTGGTGGCTGAGCCGCAGTTACTTGAGCGTTTACAAGGTTCGCTTGAGCAACAATTGATGAGCATAGTCAATGAAGAACCAGGGCTAAAAGCCCTGCTGGCAAACGCTAAAGTGGTGCAGGAATGCGCCACGCTCAAAGGTTATTCCGCCAATGTGTCACGCCTTGCGACCGACAAGTTCGCGCTATTGGGTAATGCGGGCGAGTTCCTCGATCCGGTGTTTTCCTCCGGTGTGACTATCGCCATGCAATCGGCGTCTATGGCAGCAAAATGCCTGACGAAACAACTCAATGGCGAAACGGTTGACTGGCAAGCCGATTACTCAACGCCTTTGATGCAGGGCGTGAATGCCTTTCGTACCTATGTGCAAGCTTGGTATGATGGCCGCTTTCAGGACGTGATCTTCTATGAAGAACCGAATGAGCGTATCAAGCAGATGATTTGTTCTATTCTGGCGGGCTATGCTTGGGATCTCAATAATCCCTTCGTCAAAGACTCGGAGCGCCGCCTGAACATGATAGTCGAACTGTGCCAACAACAGGCGCCAATCCCAGAGTTCGACGAGGAATAACCCTATGTCGCTAAACATTAACGCAAAATGGCGAGTCATCCCCGCGCTACTGATCGCAAGCCTTGGGCTGACAGGCTGTAGCGAACTGCTATTTAGGCAGACCTGTGTCGCGCTCGCTAAGGACACGCGTTATTGTTTGGCGCCACTGCCCCATAACTTTGCCCCCGTAACCGATGAGCCTCTGACTAAGCCGACGACCAAACCCGCCGACATTAGCAGTCCGCAAACCGAGAGCAAAATGGGCGTATCTTCACCCCAATCCTTTAGCCAAAAAGTCAGCATTAAGGTGGGTGATGAGTCCCACGAACTGCTCACCCAATTGGAGTTAGAGGGTGAGCGCATGACGCTCGTTGGCTTAGCGCCACTCGGACAGGCGCTGTTTACCTTAGTTTATGATGGTAATACACTCAGCAGTGAGCAAAGCGTACTGCTGGGGGACAGTTTTAAAGCCGAGTATTTAATGGCGATGATGCAACTCATCTATTGGCCCGAGCAGAGTATTCGCGCCCATTTAGAAGGTGGTCATTTAGTCACAGGCCTTTGCGATACGGTTGGGGGAAATCAGGGCGATACGCTTATAGGCACCCGAGTGAATACAATCCCCTGTCGCCAGATCTATAGTCAAGATACCTTGATCAGTAAAAGCGGCCAGCAAACCCATGTGGTGCAAATCCGTTATCAACAAAATATCGGCGATGCTCTTTGGCAAGCCCACATCAGCTTAACTATGCCACAAGCTAAATTTGAGCTAGAAATCGAACCTATTTAATCTGTTAGCATCCGCACTTAACTGTGCCATGGTAAAAAGACACACAATGATGAACAGAGTAGCTATTACACAGATTGGATTGTGTACCCCGCTAGGGCAAGATCCCCAGCAGGTTTTAGACCGCCTGATCGCCGGTGATACCAGTGCGATGCTACGCAGTGACACTCTCCTGTTCGAGCACCCAACCTTAGTTGCCCCCGTGACGGCAGCACTACCAACCATTCCCGAAAAACTCATTCAGTTCGATTGCCGTAACAACCAATTACTGCTGTGCGCCGCACTGCAAATTGCGACCACAGTTGAACAAGCGAAACGGGATTTTGGTCATGCCCGTATTGGTGTTGTGCTAGGCACAAGCACGTCAGGGATTTCAAAAGGTGAAGCCGCGCTGAGCTACCGCAATCAATACGGATACTTTCCCGCGGATTACCACTATTTCCAGCAGGAGCTCGGCAGCACCAGCGACTTTTTGCGCCAATATTTTGAGCTAGACGGCCCTTGCTACACAATTTCGACCGCCTGCTCATCCAGCGCTAAAGTGTTTGCCAGTGCCAAACGCCTATTACAGGCTAACCTCTGCGATATGGTGATTGTCGGCGGTGTCGACAGTTTATGCCAACTCACAGTCAATGGTTTTCATGCCTTAGAATCTGTCTCGAAAGGCCACTGTAATCCTTTTAGTATCAACCGTGATGGCATCAACATCGGCGAAGGCGCGGCGCTTTTCGTCCTGACGTTGGGCGAGTCAGAGGTCATGCTAGCGGGTATTGGCGAGTCGAGCGATGCGCACCATATGTCGGCGCCACACCCCGAAGGCGAAGGCGCGATCAAAGCCATGCACGCAGCGTTGCAAGATGCACACATTGCAGCAAAAGACATTGGTTACATTAACTTGCACGGTACAGCCACGCCTAAAAATGATGCGATGGAAAGCCGCGCCGTGGTTGAAGTGTTTGGTGTAAACGTACCGCCCTGCAGCTCGACCAAGCCCTTAGTCGGCCATACCTTAGGTGCCGCTGGCGCCATTGAAGCCGCCTTCTGTTATTTATTACTTTCAGCACATAATCACAGCCAAGCCCTGCCGCCCCATCAATGGGACGGACAAGTCGATCCACAGGATCCGCCCATTGCATTGGTCGAGCGCCATCAAGTCGCCGCTAAGGGCGCGCTTAATTATGTGATGAGCAATTCCTTCGCCTTTGGCGGCAGTAATGCCAGCCTGATTTTCTGCCGTAACGAGGCCTAGTACCATGCAGTTACTTAAGATTAACCAACCCTTTGCCGAACAGGATATTGCCGATTTTATTCCCCATAGGGCACCGATGATTTTGCTCGATAAAATCATTGGTTATCGGCGCGATAACCTAGAGACCGAAGTCACTATCACGGCGCAAAGCCCTTATTTCAATGATAAATATCAAGCCGTACCCAATTATGTGGGTATCGAATATATGGCTCAAAGTATTGCCGCCCTTGCTGGGGTTGAGGCAAAGCTTCGCAATGATAAAATCCGCGTGGGCTTTCTATTGGGTTCGCGCAAATTAACCTTGTATGCCAAGCAATATGAGCTCGGGTGCACCTATCGCACCCAAGTCAGCCGCCTCTATCAAGAGGAATCGGGATTAGCGGTATTCGATTGCCAAATTTATCTGCTGCCCGAAGCCGGCTCTAACCTAGAAAAGAGCTTAGTGGCCCAAGCCAATGTGAATGTGTTCCAACCTCAGGACACACAAGCCTACCTTGCCGGCAATCAAGACGCGGCAAATAGAAGCCTTGGGCACTAAAGCTATGGTGTAGATAAAAAGCGTTAAAGCGCCTTAGTAAGCAGCCTTTTTACCATAAATACATGAAACCCCATACCGATACATAACGATAAAATGGGGTGGAGAAAACAGATGAATAACAGAGTATTAGTTACCGGTTCGAGCCGTGGCATTGGTAAAGCCATCGCCCTAAAACTCGCCGCTGCGGGTTTCGATATCGCCCTGCATTACCACAGTAACCAAGCAGCTGCCGATGACACTGCCGCGCAAATCCGCGTGCTTGGGGTGAATGTGAGCCTGCTGAAATTTGATGTCGCCGACCGCGCCACCGTCAGAGCCGCCATTGAAGCCGACATCGAGGCCAATGGTGCCTATTATGGCGTGATCCTCAATGCTGGCATCAACCGCGATACCGCCTTTCCTGCTATGACAGAAAGTGAGTGGGACAGCGTCATCCACACTAACTTGGACGGTTTTTATAATGTCATCCACCCCTGCGTCATGCCTATGGTACAAGGTAGAAAGGGCGGGCGTATTATCACCTTAGCCTCAGTTTCTGGGATTGCGGGCAACCGTGGCCAAGTCAATTACAGCGCCTCAAAAGCGGGTATTATCGGTGCGACTAAGGCATTGTCATTAGAGCTGGCAAAACGCAAAATCACCGTCAACTGTATCGCCCCCGGCTTGATTGAAACCGACATGGTGGCCGATATTCCTAAGGATATGGTCGAGCAATTAGTGCCGATGCGCCGCATGGGTAAACCCAGTGAAATCGCCGCCTTAGCCGCATTTTTAATGTCTGACGATGCCGCCTATATCACTCGCCAAGTGATATCAGTCAATGGAGGCATGATCTAAATGAGCGAGCCGACAAATCAAACCCGCTTAGGGAAACGAGTGGTTGTCACTGGCATTGGCGGCATTACCGCCCTAGGCCATGATTGGGAGGCGATAGCGGCGAGCCTTAAGGCACAGAAAAACTGTGTTGTCACTATGGGCGAATGGGATAAATACGATGGCCTCAATACCCGCTTAGCCGCGCCCATTACTGACTTTGAAGTGCCAAGCCATTATTCGCGCAAGAAAATTCGTTCTATGGGTCGGGTTTCTATCATGGCGACCCGCGCCAGTGAACTTGCTCTTATCGATGCGGGATTGTTAGACGATCCTATCGTGTCCTCGGGTGAAATGGGTATCGCCTACGGTTCATCCACGGGCAGTACCGATGCCATCATCGCCTTTGGCGATATGTTGAAAACCGGTGATATGTCGGGCGTCACCGCCACGAGTTATATCCGCATGATGGCACACACCACAGCGGTAAATGTCGGGGTATTTTTTGGCTTAAAAGGCCGAATTCACACCACCAGTAGCGCCTGTACCTCGGGGAGCCAAGGCATAGGTTACGCCTATGAAGCCATCAAATACGGTCATCAAACCTTAATGTTGGCAGGCGGCGGTGAAGAACTCTGTCCCACAGAGGCTGTTGTGTTCGATACCTTATTTGCCACCAGCACTAAAAACAGCACTCCCGAACTCACGCCACGCCCCTTCGATGCAAGCCGCGATGGTCTAGTGATTGGCGAAGGTGCTTGTACGCTGGTGCTCGAAGAGCTAGAACACGCCAAGGCGCGCGGCGCCAAGATTTACGCTGAGTTAGTCGGTTTTGGCACGAATTCAGATGGCCAACACGTCACCCAACCGAATGCGCAGACCATGGAAATCGCCATCAGGTTGGCGCTCAAAGATGCACAGCTTGAGCCTAGCGCCATAGGTTATGTGAACGCCCACGGCACGGCAACGGATCGCGGTGACATCGCCGAAAGCCACGCAACCCACGCAGTATTTGGTGCTGGTATGCCGATTTCATCCCTTAAAAGCTACACGGGCCACACCTTAGGCGCATGCGGCGCGTTAGAGGCTTGGGTGAGTATTGAGATGATGAATGCGGGCTGGTTTGCGCCGACACTCAATCTTGAAAGTATCGACCCACAATGCGCCGATTTGGACTATATCCGCAACGAACTGCGCCAAATCGACACAGATTATGTCATGAGTAATAATTTCGCCTTTGGCGGCATTAATACCTCGCTGATTTTTAAACGCTGGGCCCAATAACAACATATAAAAACCACATAAGGACATCACCATGAAACCACTGTTTGCAGGTATGCTGCTTAGCATCAGTTTATTAAGCTCGCCTTTATTGGCTCAGGAATATACAGTTGAAACCTATCAAGAAATCTTTAAGGGTGATAACCAATTCAAGCAAAAAGAAGCCATTGAATCACTCACCATCGCTGGTTTATCCGATCCTGCCATTTTTGATGCGCTCGAAGCAAAGCTACTCGCATCTTTGCCCCAAGCCACTGAAAAAAATGCCATTGACTACAGTGCTTGGTTAGTCAAAGGCTTAGCTTATTCAGGCAATGATAAGTACAGCGAAACCATCAACATGATTGTTAATGGTGATTATCCTAAAAAACTCAAAAAATACGCAGGTCAAGCTTTAGAAAACATAACAATATATAAAAAATGGAATGCGATTCTTGCGGATAAAAGCCAATATACTGCCGATCAAAGTCAGCAAAATAATGCCTTTGCCAATGCCCTACGCAGCAATGATTTAGAATTAATGCGTCTCGCGGCTAAACGCATCATGGATGACCGCCAGTACGATGATTTTATCCTAGCCGTACTCAGTAACGAATTGAAAACACCACGCTTAATGGCCGATGACAAACTCGCCATCGATACCTATGCCAACATGGCAAAAGCGCTAGCTAGTTCGGGGAATACCGCTTACCGCGATGTGATTGAAAATATGGCAACCACGAGCTCAAACAAAAAACTCAAAAACTACGCCGAGAGTTATTTGAAGAAATACTACTAAACCTACCCGTTTAAGCTTAATAGAACAAATCATGGCCGAGCTTATACTCGGCCATTTTTATATTCGCCTATACAGGCTTGCCATGGTAATCACTCACTACACTGTGAAAGAACCTAGAGGCTCTAAGTTGATAAACGAGAGTTACCGAAGGCGAAGAGGCAATGAAACATAGATATTGTTCAGAGTGAAGCTAACCATAGTACAGGCTCGACGACACGGTGAATAGAAACCTAAGGTTTCTAAGCTTATGAACGAGAGCCATGGATAATGGAATGGACCCATCCACTTTAAATCGGCCTCGCAATGGGCCACGATGTAGTCGCTAAAACTCATCAGAAAGAGGACGGGTCCACCTATGAAGATTACTACAATCGGTTTAGATATCGCAAAGTCTGTTTTTCATGCTGTTGGCGTCGATAAAGCGGGCAAGTTAATCAAAAAGAAAATGCTTAGACGCAAAGACTTGCTGCCCTTTGTCGCGAAAATTGAGCCTTGCCTTATCGTTA
>NZ_JAKKRV010000016.1:0-125850 GCF_025653985.1 Shewanella sp. SM69 | reverse complement strand
TAGGAGTCTGGGCCGTGTCTCAGTCCCAGTGTGGCTGATCATCCTCTCAGAACAGCTAGGGATCGTCGCCTTGGTGAGCCATTACCTCACCAACTAGCTAATCCCACCTAGGTTCATCCAATCGCGGAAGGCCCGAAGGTCCCCTCCTTTCCCCCGTAGGGCGTATGCGGTATTAGCAGTCGTTTCCAACTGTTATCCCCCTCGACTGGGCAGATCCCTAGGCATTACTCACCCGTCCGCCGCTCGCCRCCTCAGGAGTAAACTCCCTTGYGCTGCCGCTCGACTTGCATGTGTTAGGCCTGCCGCCAGCGTTCAATCTGAGCCATGATCAAACTCTTCAATTAAAGTTTTGTTGCTTCCGTCTTGCGACTTCAGCGGCTCAATGAATTCTGATTTTTTGTTTCTMGCTAAAGAAACAAACTGTACATATTRCTATGAACACTCATTGTTACATTGATTTAAATTTTTGACTGCCAACCCGAAGGYTAAGCAGTTTCGATTAACTCAACACCTGTGAGTGTCCACACAGATTTCTTGTTTTATCTTGTTAAAGAGCAACTCAATATTCGTAAGAGAACTTGAGTACCGCACTGAGCGTCGAACGCTTCCAGTTGGCTAGGGCTGCGTATTCTACGCATTTCCCGTTTCGCGTCAAGGAGTTTTTAACAACTTCTTGCTGCGCTTGAATTAAGTGCTTAAAAGCTACTCAATCCAACCTAACTCGTCAGCTGGCTTTCGCTGTCTGCCGTGTCAGTGGATGCGCATTATAGGCAGCAGAAGATTTTGTGCAACCCCTATTTTCAGGAAATTTGCAGTTAATTCTAATTATCTAATCTAGCCACAAGATACCCACCACTTACCCCCAAAGTTATCCACAAAATAGCGCTTTATCTGTAATTTGGCCCAATTGATTGCCAGCGTACAGTATCAAGACAAAGGGATCATGAGCATGAATGCTATCAGATTTAAATGAGAATAACGGCTGCTCGAACCGGAATATCTCACCTCCACTTTTATATGGAGTCGTTTATGGGAGAATGACGGGGAACAGCAGAAGAAGATGACACTCTGAGTGTATTTGGCGATGAAGATACTTTACCTATATATAGTAGTTGCCTCCCATCAACCCACCATAGAAAGTCGAAACAACGTAATCAGCAATATAAAGAGGGTCTCTTTGATACTTATTCGTTAGTAACTGGCTACATTAGATATCAGCATGTAGTAGCAGTAATAAGTAGTTCAGAGACCATTCAACTCTATTCACCTTAATCCATTACCGAGTTGAGTGGATTAGCTCGCACTCCATAGCAGTTGTCCGCAGTCTGTCAGATCATAGCCACCAAGTAGTGCCGCCATTTGCCTCGAGTGACCGCTCGCCAACATAGTAAAAAGTTGTTGAAGCTGACGACGGAAGTAAATGCTTTGCGGCATAACGAAATCAAAAGACTCTTTAATCAGCGGCACGAAACTTAAACCACTTTCCAAAGCCACAGATTGACAACCAAAACCAATATCGGCATCACCCCTAGCGATATAACCCGCCAACTCGCGTTCACTATAGGCAGTTAGCACGACATTAAGTTGATCTAAGCGAGCACCTTGCTTTAACAACCAATGCTCTAAGTGCTGTTGGCTACCTGCGCCCCCCTGACGACTCACCCAACGCCAAGGCAAGTTCACGACTTTATCTTCTTCTTGGCATCTGTGGTGCATATCGGCACGCATGATCAACCCTTGCTGACGGGAATAACCATGCACCATGATCCATTGTTGATGGTTGTTATAACCTTTAAGTAAAGCTGGGTGGCGAATATTTCTATCCTCCATGCTACCCCAGTGTAAGGTGCACACATCGGCATAACCTTTAGCAAGCAACTCTAACCCTAAGCGTGAACCTGTTGCGCTGTAGCTTATCAACTCACGGCTACCAACTTGCGCCATCAAACGCGCCACCAGCATAGA
Source organism: Shewanella sp. SM69 (assembly GCF_025653985.1). NCBI lineage: Bacteria > Pseudomonadati > Pseudomonadota > Gammaproteobacteria > Alteromonadales > Shewanellaceae > Shewanella > Shewanella sp. SM69. The sequence continues at coordinate 123,885 of NZ_JAKKRV010000016.1, read as the reverse complement.
TAATAGTGGATCGTCACTACCAGTGATCAATAAACGGTCGGTCAGCATGCCACTGTGGCAAGAATCCATTACCCAACGGTCGATTAACACTTTTGGAAATAGCCATTTACCGGTGATTTTAGTGGCGGGGAGAATTCTGTCATTTGCCATGGCGTAGACTTTTTTCTCATTAAGATCTAAATACTCAGCCACTTGCTTCGCGCTCATGTAGACCAATTCACTGGCAGACGTCATCTTGTTTCCTTGTCTTATTCTTCGTTACTGCATGTATGTCTTAGCTGACTTGGGGCTAAGGAGCCGTATTGGCATCAAACTGCAGATTTTCACTACCGTGATACACCAAAAAGTGACGGCCTTTCGCGCGGGCAATAATAGTAATACCCAACTGCTGCGCTAGTGCTAAGCCCATTTGAGTCACGCCACTGCGCGATAACAAAATAGGGATCCCCATTTTAGCGACTTTAATCACCATTTCCGAAGTTAAGCGGCCAGTGGTATAAAATATCTTATTATCGCCGCGATCCTGTGTCAGCCACATATCCCCAGCCAAAGTATCTACGGCATTATGACGGCCAACATCCTCGACGAAAGCCATAATTTTATCGTCTTCGCACAAGCCACAACCGTGTACAGCACCCGCATTTTTATAGGTTTCGTTATATTCGTTGATATTTTTCAGTAAGCTATAAAGGGTGCTTTGCTTAAGACTTGGCGTTGGTAAATTAATGCCGTCTAAATCTTGCATAAAACTGCCATAAACCGTGCCTTGACCACAACCTGATGTCACCGTTTTTTCAGAGAGTTTCTCATCAAGATCAGCGGTTTGTTCACGGGTAACCACGGCTGCAGAACTCACATCCCAATCGACGATAACAGAGTCCAGTAAGCTCACATCCGAAATAAAGCCTTGGTTCTTAAGATAACCTAACGCCAGTGACTCAGGTTTCGCACCTAGGGTCATAAGTGTCACTATTGGTCGCCAGTTCAAATACACGGTAAGCGGACGTTCGCAAGCGACAAATTTATCCAACACTTCCCCAGCTTCATTCACTGCTTTTACAGCAATGGTTAGCGGTACTTCCACTTGAGTTCTCACAAAAGAACACTGATGCTGAGTTTTTTGAGAAGGATTGGCTACCGCTATTTCGCTATCTGTGCTCATGTTGTTATCAGGAATAGTGATATTTTCAGAGATCATAATGTTACCGCTTAACGAGTCATGGCCAGAGCATAGCAATATTTATACCTAGACATAAAAATTGGGGTTAAATGCGTGATCTGCCGCAATGCTGATTTTTCATTAGCCCTTTTATGTCCCAAACAAAATCCTGTACTGGACAAAATGTCCAATTTATAGGGTGTTTTTGATGATCTAGCTCAAACTAATCCACTATGTTTACTGGCACTAATATTGCAGTGACCTTTTATCGCAATTTGTTGGTAAAACCGAACCGTTCACTCTACGGTTTGTCCATCAACACGGCTGAGACGGAGAGACAATGCAACATACAACTAGTGTTTGGCCTATGTACGTTTCACTCAAGAAAATAGAGAAGCAAGTTGGCCGCTGGACCTCAGTACAATGGGAAATTGATCACCTACTTCCCGCCACCCATCAAGCCCCAGACGATGCAACCTTAGTGCTACTCGAACTGCACAAAGACGAACGCGCCAGCTATCGCCTCAATCTCGATTTAGATAACGCCATGCTGTATTTAGTATGTGATGAAACGGCCGATGGCACTTGGATACCGGCGGCATTATCGGCGGATCAGAATGTCGCGGCGGGTTGTCTTGAGGGCAATACCCCAGTCCTCAACTTATTGATGCCAAAAGCTATCGCTTGTTGGATTGAAGCCTTTATCACCCAATATGGTGAAGTCGAAATTGCCGCTCATCGCCGTAAACATGTCGATGGCCGTAATAATCAAGGCCCGAGTCACGATCCATTGCGGAGGGACTAATGGCTGAATCCATACAAAAAACAGGCGGGCTACTGAGTCGCTGGAACCAACGGCGCGAACAAGTTGCAGCAGAGGAAGCGCGAGCTGACGGGGAAACCACACCTCTGGAGACCATCGTAGCCGAGCCCACTATGGCAGTTGAGCAGCTTCAACCCACAGAGTCAGCCTTTGAACCTAATACTGCAGAGCATGACGATCCTAATCGCATCCTCACTGCAGCGGATTTACCCAATCCCGACGAAATTGAAATAGGCGGCAGCTTTGCAAGTTTTATGGGCGCCAATGTTGACCCTGCGGCTAAATCTGCAGCGCTACGTGCACTGTGGAAACAACCGCATTTCAACGAGATAGATGGGCTTTTGGAATATGCACTCGATTACAGTAATCAACCGAAACTCAGTGCAGAAGTCTCAGCTGAATTGATGCAAAAAGTCTTCCGTTACATAGCCGAAGACAGCGAGACCTCGGATGAAGAATCAGCTGTTTTAGCCAAACAAACTGAAGAAAGCAATCCATCCACGAGTCTTGATGTAAGCGAAACAACAACTCATGAGACTAATGAAGTCGAAATCGAATGGGCAGCTGAGCCGATAACGGACAATTTGGATGGGGAGACTGATGACCTACCCCAAAATGCACCAGAGCCCTTAGCTCAGGTACATACCCGAGTTGTTTAACGTCAGTTTAGCTAATTTTAATGTCCGTAACTTTGGTATGTGAATTGCTGTACTAAGATATAAAAAGCTTAGATAAAAGCAGAAAAGGCAATGACTTACTTATTACCAGCCGCCTAAATCTGCCCAGATACAGTAAAACAAGAAACAGCCAAAGTACTGTTCAGGAACGCAATGTGAGCACTTATTTGATGACCAATCAAACCCAAGAAGCGTTAAAACAAGCGCGACAACAGGTATTAACGCAAACTCAGATGTTGCAGAATCTGATCCCGCCAACTGTCAGCTATACCACCGAAGGCAATGTTCTTATTATTGGCCCAGAAGATCTGGCTCGCCTTGCCGCGGACAAATTGTCCACTATGGCCCATAGGGTGATTTTAGCCAACGAAGCCATTACCAGCCAAGATGAAGCACACCTAGAACGTGTCATGGCAGCGGCAACTGATGTCGAAAGCTATTACAACAAACTCATTGGTGTAAAAGGCTTTTTAGGCCAATTTCAAGTCAGTGTTGAACATCAAGATGGTGCTGCCGAACTCAGTTTAGTGTCAATCCGTAAACCCCATTTCGATATCGTGCTCGATTTGAGCAGCGCAGCTTGTTTGAACTTAGAAATGCTGCCACCCGGCTATTTTTACGTAGGCCAAGACGCTGAAAAACTCGAAGATGCCCTTGCGCAAATTCCCGATCTCATAGGCCAATTTGATAAGCCGCGCTACGTCAAAATTAACCCAGATATCTGTGCCCACGACCGCAATGGCATCAATGGTTGTAATCGTTGCCTCAACTTCTGCCCAGCAGATGCGATCAGCAGTGTCGCAAAGAAAATTGAAATCGATCCATATCTTTGCCACGGCGCAGGCAGTTGTACCAGCGCTTGCCCGACGGGTGCTATCAGTTACGATTTACCTACGCCACAAGCTTTGCATTCATACCTGAACAAAGTCGTTAGCCGTTTCCGCGAACAAGCCCAAACCGCACCGGTGATTTTGTTCCACGATAATGCCGTCGGCGCCAACTTTATTAGCGACGATTTAGCAGGCGACATCATCCCCGTTGCCCTCGAAGAAATTACCGTTGCTAGCGTAGATCATTGGTTGTCAGTACTCGCTTGGGGCGCGCGCCAAGTGCTGATCCTCAACACAGACGCAACAGCGCCAACCCTAACGCAAATGCTTAAAGGCGAACTGTCGTTAGCCAATAGCATTTTAGATGAAATGGGCCAGCCACAACGCATTAGCCTCATCGACCCGAGCATGCTTGCCGATTTACATTCGATGCTCGATATCAGCTTAGATTGGCCCGTGATCGTGCCCGCCGCATTTGTGTCGACCACTAAACGCAACACGCTATTTGAAGCGATAGATCACCTCAATAGCCAAGCGGGTGAAATTGATACTTGCCTTAGCCTCAACAATATTCCCTTTGGCAAAGTCAGTGTAAATGTAGAAAAGTGCACTATGTGTATGTCCTGCGTGGCAATTTGCCCAACCGTGGCATTACAAGATGGTGGCGACAAACCTGCACTACACTTTATTGAGCAAAACTGCGTGCAATGCGGTTTATGTGAGGCAGCGTGTCCTGAAAAAGTGATAAGCCTTACCCCGCAAATTAACTTTAATAAAGCTGCCCGTCAGCAACAACAGACCCTGAAAGAAGAAGCCCCCTTCGAATGTATTCGCTGCGGCTCTCCTTTTGCGACCCAATCTATGGTGCATCGGATGCTGGATATGGTCGGCGCGCACAGCGCATTTTCTGCCAATATTGAACGCTTGAAAATGTGTGGCGACTGCCGGGTAAAAGACATGTTTGAAGACATTCTTCAAGATCCTGAAAAGCAACTGCGATAAGAGATCCGCTATGACCGAATCAGTAAGACAAGTTTCAGAAAACGATCAGTTGAGAGCCGATATCTATCAACTGTTAGCCGCCCTATTGCGCCGTCAGCCAAGCCCTGAACTGCTACACTTTTTGGCCAATCTTGAAATTGATGCCAATGAAGACAACGAGATGACTAAAGCTTGGTTATCACTCCAACTCGCCGCACAGCAGTTTAACAGCGCACAACTAGAAGACGAGTATTTTGCCCTGTTCCTCGGTGTAGGTTGCGGTGAAATCCTGCCCTACGGCAGCTGGTTTATGACGGGCTCATTGATGGATAAACCACTGGCATTGCTACGCCAAGACTTAATGCAACTGGGGTTTGAACGCGAAGACAACGTCAAGGAACCCGAAGATCACGTTGCAGCACTGTGTGAAGTGATGGGAACCCTGATTTTAGAAGCGCCAAGTTATCGCCAATTGGCTTTTTACCAACGCCATATCGGCAGCTGGATTGGCCGTTTTTGCGACAATTTAGCCAAGGCGCCAAGTGCGGCGTTTTACGCCACGGTTGCACAGCTAGCAAAAGCGTTTTTTGCAATGGAAGCCAGTGCTTTTGAGCAATTAAGCTTAGATATTCCAGTCAATTGCCCAGGCAGCGCAGACTTACAGCCAGCCACCAGCGATTTAGCAAAACCAGTAGAGTTAATGAACTAAGACTAAACTGAGTGATAGCGCGGCATGTGCGTGCTAAATGTAAATGTTAGAGATGAGTTCAAACTGCGAAGGTGAGATTAATGTTTACCTTAGCAACAATAACGGAAGCTTAGGCTTCCACAATAACCGAGGTGGTAGCCGTTTGTACCACCTTATCCAGTAACACAAGGAGACACTATGAAGAAGCCAGCTTCCGACATGGGCCGTCGTCAATTGCTTAAAGCATTGGCACTCGGCAGTGCGGCAGGCGCAGTGGTCACTGTGAGTAGTCAAGCGTTAGCTTCGACAAAAACGGCAGCGACCACAGAGCCTAAAAGTGAGAACTACCGCGAAACCGACCATATTCGTAGCTATTATGCGTCGCTTTAAAACTAAAATAGAGGAGAGTGTGTGATGCGATTAACCCGCAAAACAGACCAGGTTGTCGAAGCTAAAGCGCCAGCACTGGGTCTCAATCGTCGTCAGTTCTTAAAATCGGCAAGTCTTGCCACAGGAGGGATCGCTGCGGCGTCCATGCTGGGCACAGGCATGATGCGTAAAGCACAGGCCCAAGAAGATATTGGCCATAATGTTCCCACTGAAGTCAAACGTACCATCTGTTCTCACTGTGCCGTAGGTTGCGGTGTGTATGCAGAAGTACAAAATGGTGTATGGACGGGTCAAGAACCCGCATTCGATCACCCGTTCAACGCTGGCGGTCACTGCGCGAAAGGTGCTGCACTGCGTGAACATGGTCACGGCGAAAAACGCCTGAAATACCCCATGAAGTTAGAAGGCGGAAAATGGAAAAAGATCTCTTGGGATCAAGCGATTAATGAAGTCGGCGATAAAATGGCTTCAATTCGTCAAGAGTCAGGCCCAGATTCAGTCTACTTTATGGGTAGCGCTAAGTTCTCTAACGAACAAGCTTATTTATATCGCAAATTTGCGGCATTGTGGGGTACGAACAACGTCGACCATTCTGCCCGTATTTGTCACTCTACCACGGTAGCCGGTGTTGCTAACACTTGGGGCTACGGTGCGCAAACCAACTCAATCAACGATATTCGCAACTCTAAGTGCATCATGTTTATTGGGGCAAACCCCAGTGAAGCGCATCCTGTTGCCATGCAGCATATTTTGATTGGTAAAGAACGCGGTGCCAAAATCATCGTTGTTGATCCACGTTTCACCCGTACTGCAGCGAAATCTGACGAGTACGTGCATATCCGTCCTGGCACAGACATCCCCTTCATTTATGGCCTGTTATGGCACATATTTGAAAACGGCTGGGAAGATAAAGAGTTTATCAAACACCGTGTCTATGGCATGGATCGTATCCGCGAAGAAGTGAAAAAATACCCCCCAGAAGAAGTTGAACTGGTTGCGGGTGTACCAAAAGCGCAGATGTACCGCGTCGCCAAAATGATGGCTGAAACCAAACCCGGCACCATTATTTGGTGTATGGGTGGCACTCAGCACCACGTGGGTAACTCTAACACCCGTTCATACTGCATGTTACAACTCGCTTTAGGCAACATGGGTGTACCTGGCGGCGGCACTAACATTTTCCGCGGCCATGATAACGTGCAAGGCGCAACCGACTTTGGTTTGTTATTTGATAACTTACCGGGTTACTACGGTTTAACGACTGGCGCTTGGGCTCATTGGAATAATGTGTGGGATCTCGACCCTAATTGGGTAGCGAGCCGTTTCGATCAAGGCGAATATCTAGGACAAAAACCGCAAACCTCTGCGGGTATTCCTTGTTCGCGCTGGCACGATGGCGTGTTAGAAGATAAAACCAAGATAGCGCAAAAAGACAATATTCGTCTGGCGTTCTTCTGGGGACAATCGGTCAACACTGAAACCCGTGGCCGTGAAGTGCGTGAAGCCTTAAACAAAATGGATACCGTCGTCGTTGTCGATCCATTCCCAACCATGGCGGGTGTTATGCACCAACGTCAAGATGGGGTTTATTTACTTCCTGCGGCAACCCAGTTTGAAACCTACGGTTCAATCTCTGCGACTAACCGCTCAGTACAATGGCGTTCTAAGGTCATAGAACCCTTGTTCGAATCCCTGCCTGATCATGTGATCATGTACAAACTCGCCAAAAAAGTGGGTATAGATAAAGAGCTATTCAAGCATATTAAAGTCAATGGTGAAGAGCCTTTGATTGAAGATATCACCCGCGAATTTAACACAGGTATGTGGACTATCGGTTATACAGGACAAAGCCCAGAGCGTTTAAAAATGCACCAAGAAAACTGGGGTACTTTTGATGCTGATAGCCTAGAAGCCCCCGGCGGTCCTGCCAAAGGCGAAACCTATGGCTTACCTTGGCCTTGTTGGGGAACACCAGAGATGAAACATCCTGGTACCCAGATTCTGTATAACGAAGCCAAACATGTGAAAGACGGTGGCGGTAACTTCCGTGCTCGCTATGGTGTGGAACATGAAGGCAATAATATTCTTGCCGAAGGTACTTACTCTAAAGGCAGTGAGATCCAAGATGGCTATCCTGAATTTACCGCCGATATGCTTAAGCAATTAGGTTGGTGGGATGACCTGACCGAAAACGAGAAAAAACACGCCGAAGGCAAAAACTGGAAAACTGACATTTCCGGCGGTATCCAACGTGTTGCTATCAAGCACGGCTGTATCCCTTACGGTAACGCTAAAGCTCGTTGTATTGTATGGACATTCCCAGACGATATTCCACGCCACCGCGAACCACTTTACACGCCTCGTCGTGACTTAGTCGCTAAATACCCCACCTACGAAGATCGTATGGTTGCACGTTTACCGACACTGTATAAGTCAATTCAAGACAAGGATTTTGCTAAAGACTTCCCATTGGCACTCACATCAGGCCGCCTAGTGGAATATGAAGGTGGTGGTGAAGAATCCCGTTCTAACCCTTGGTTAGCTGAACTACAACAAGAAATGTTCATCGAAATGAACCCTGCAGATGCAGCGGATCGCGGTATTCGTGACGGTGACAATGTTTTTGTTCATGGTCCAGAAGGCGCCAAAATCACGGTTAAGGCTATGGTGACACCGCGCGTTATTGCCGGTGAATGTTTTATGCCATACCACTTTGCTGGGGTGTTTGAAGGCGAAAGCCTAGCGAAAAACTATCCAGAAGGCACTGTGCCTTACGTGATAGGCGAATCTGCAAACACCATTTTAACTTATGGCTACGACGTTGTGACTCAGATGCAAGAAACTAAGTCCAGCCTATGCCAAATCAGCAAAGCCTAACCTACTTGATGAGGAGATAAGCCATTATGGCAGTCATGAAATTTCTGTGTGACACCAAGCGCTGCATCGAGTGTAACGGTTGCGTCACTGCATGTAAGAACGAAAACGACTCCGCTCTCGAGTGGGGAATTCAACGTCGCCGCGTGGTGACGATCAACGATGGTCTACCTGGCGAAGCCTCAATTTCAGTGGCTTGTATGCACTGTACTGACGCTCCCTGCATGGCCGTATGTCCGGCAGATTGTTTCTACCGTACCGAAGACGGCATAGTGCTACACAACAAAGATACTTGTATCGGTTGTGGTTATTGCTTCTATGCTTGTCCATTTGGTGCACCGCAATTCCCGAAAAAGACTGCCTTTGGTAGTCGTGGCAAGATGGACAAGTGTACTTTCTGTGCCGGTGGCCCAGAAGAAACCTTCTCCGAAGCTGAGCGTAAAAAATACGGTGCTAACCGTATTGCTGAGGGCAAGTTACCTATGTGTGCTGAGCTTTGTTCTACTAAAGCGCTGCTCGCAGGTGATGCGGAAGTGGTATCAAACATTTACCGTCAGCGTATGGCCTCTCGAGGCAATCCTAACGTGATTTGGGGTTACAACCCCAAGACAGGTGAGATTAACTAAGCAGAGCGAGGGTTAGGGAGAAATCCCTAACCTCTGGCAAGGAGTGAAAATGTTAAACAAACAGTTAAACAAATCACTGCGCAGTCTGTTTGCTCTGTTGGTGCTCGTCATGGGATTGGGATTAGGTTCAGTCATGAGCTCAAACCCAGTACACGCAAGTGATCAGCAATCGAGTCAACAACAGGCGAAAGCGCAAACCAGCGATGCCGATCTTTGGCGAGCGGTAAAAGCAGGCGATGCCGGCTATACCACTGCCAAAGGAATAGATACTGGGGTGTTGATTAACGTTGCCGGTAACCAAGGTAAAGAACTGAGAAATGAATACTTAACCCCCGTCATGGCGCTAGCCGTGGTAGGTGTGTTTGGTGCTTTCTTATTGTTTTATCTGGTGAATGGTCCATCAAAACTGAGTCATGGCTTTTCAGGCAAGATGGTTTCGCGCTGGTCAAAGGCGGATCTGTGGATCCATTGGATCATGGCGAGCAGCTGTCTGGCACTGATGTTTACCGGTCTAACCATAATGTTAGGTAAGCATGTCATACAGCCAATGTTAGGCCCCGACCTTTGGGCGCCATTGATCTATGGCAGCAAAACAATCCACGATTGGGCAGGTCCCATTTTTATCGCGGCTTGGGCTGTATGTGTGGTGAAATGGATGCCGTTACAAACCTTCAAGATGTATGATTTGAAATGGTTTTTAGTGGTAGGTGGTTATATCAACTTTGGCCCGTTCAAAGGTAAGCACCCTGACAGTGGTTTCGCTAACGCCGGTGAAAAAATGTGGTTCTGGACCCTGATGTTGTTTGGTTTATTCATCAGCGTATCTGGCATCATGTTGGTATTACCAGGCTTGGATTTACCCCGCGAAGCCTCTATGGGCGCGCTGCTGATCCACTCTATCAGCGCTATTATCTTGATTGCCTTTACTATAGTGCATATTTGGATGGCGACCGTACTGAGCGAAGGCGGTATGGAGTGTATGAAGTCAGGTTATTGTGATGAAAACTGGGCAATCCAGCACCATAATCTCTGGTATGACGAAATCAAAGCCAACGGCAGCTTAAAGTATAAAGACTAAGTTAAACCGCAGCTTTTACATCCTCAAAACACCCCGCGATGCGGGGTGTTTTTTATTCGCCCTGATACCCATCGCATTAATTCAAAAGCACAAAAAATTAACAACTGAAACAGCGAGATACAAAAATCCGCCAACGCCATCCTCCCCAGTAGTTCACTAAACTATGAGCGAGTTAACGCTTTAAGAGAACGGCCGCCGATTTCAGGGCTGCAAACTGTCCTAGATCAATTCCTACTCAACCCTTTCCTACTATATTGCCGTCACGCGCGATGATTGATGGTAAACAAGATGATTTCATTATCTTTTCCGCCGCTAATCTTCACTTTTTGATAACAAGATGAACCCCACAAAAAGCCGTGCGATCTCAAAAACTAAACCCTAATTTCAGGAGTCAGCATGAAGCAGCAACCCAGCGATTTATCTCGCCGATCTTTGCTCAAAGCGCTCACCGTCGGCAGCGTAGCGGGTGCCGCCATTGCCGCAACCGGCATGAGCGTGGCACAGGCCAGCGAGAGCAGCAAGGTAACCACTAAAGAGTCAAAGGGTTACCACGAAACTGCGCATATCAGCAGCTATTACGATAGCTTGCGCAGCTAATCTAGGAGAAGTCAGCGATGAAGTTAACTCGCAAGTCCAATGTTGCCACAGTGGCAGACAAACCGGCGTTAGGCATCAGCCGTCGTCAATTTATGAAGCACGCAGGTATCGCCACAGGTGGTATTGCCGCAGCATCTCTGATGGGCACAGGCATGATGCGTCGTGTCGAAGCCAAAGAAGTGCCGCATGATGCGCCAATCGAAATCAAACGTACTATTTGTAGTGCCTGCGCCGTCGGTTGTGGCCTGTATGCCGAAGTACAAAATGGTGTGTGGACGGGCCAAGAACCCGCATTCGACCATCCATTCAACGCTGGCGGTCACTGCGCGAAAGGTGCTGCACTGCGTGAACATGGTCATGGTGAAAAACGCCTGAAATATCCAATGAAATTGGTTGATGGCAAGTGGAAAAAAATCTCTTGGGAAGATGCTATTAACGAAGTGGGCGACCAAATGCTCAACATTCGTAAAGAATCTGGCCCAGACTCAGTGTACTTCATGGGTAGCGCTAAGTTTTCTAACGAAGGTTGTTACATGTACCGCAAGTTGGCGGCTATGTGGGGCACAAACAACGTCGACCATTCAGCTCGTATTTGTCACTCTACCACGGTAGCCGGTGTTGCTAACACTTGGGGCTACGGTGCGCAAACTAACTCTTTCAACGATATCCAGAATGCTCATGCCATCTTCCTGATCGGGGCAAACCCAGCAGAAGCGCATCCCGTTTCGATGCAACATATTCTGATCGCTAAAGAAAGAAACAACGCCAAAATCATCGTCGTTGACCCACGTTTCTCTCGCACTGCAGCGCATTCAGACTTGCATTGTGCAATTCGCCCAGGCACTGACATTCCTTTTATTTACGGTATGTTATGGCACATTTTTGAAAATGGTTGGGAAGATAAAACCTTTATCAAGCACCGCGTATTCGAGATGGAAAGTATCCGTGCTGAAGTGAAGAAGTTCCCACCTAAAGAAGTCGAAAACATCACTGGTGTGAGCGAAGCCGAGGTTTATCAAGCGGCTAAATTAATGGCTGATAACCGTCCTGGCACTGTGATTTGGTGTATGGGTGGAACTCAACACCACGTGGGTAATGCCAACACTCGCGCTTATTGTATTCTGCAATTAGCACTGGGCAACATGGGCGTTTCAGGTGGCGGCACTAACATTTTCCGTGGCCACGATAACGTACAAGGCGCAACTGACTTAGGTTTGTTATTTGATAACTTACCCGGTTACTACGGTTTGACCTCTGCAGCATGGAGTCACTGGACCCATGTTTGGGATCTGGACATGGCATGGGTGAAAGGTCGTTTCGATCAAACAGCCTACCTTGGCAAAGATCCAATGACGACACCGGGTATTCCTTGTTCTCGTTGGCACGATGGTGTGTTAGAAGATAAGAGCAAGTTAGCGCAGAAAGATAATATCCGTATGGCGTTTTTCTGGGGACAATCGGTCAACACTGAAACCCGTCAGCGTGAAGTGCGTGATGCCTTAGACAAGATGGACACAGTCGTCGTTGTCGACCCATTCCCAACGATGGCAGGTGTTATGCACCGTCGTAAGAATGGCGTGTATCTGCTGCCTGCGGCAACTCAGTTTGAGACTCACGGTTCAGTATCTAACTCAGGCCGTTCTATCCAGTGGCGTGAGCAAGTCATCGAGCCACTGTTCGAATCTAAAACTGACATCGAAATCATGTACCGTTTGGCCCAAAAACTGGGTATTGCCGAGCAGTACACTAAACGCATCGCGATTGAAAATGGTTTACCTGTGATTGAAGAAATCACCCGTGAAATCAACCGCGGTATGTGGACTATCGGTATGACAGGTCAAAGCCCTGAGCGTATCAAGTTACACACCCAAAACTGGGGCACTTTCAGCAACAAGACGTTGGAAGCCGCAGGCGGCCCAGCTAAAGGCGAAACCTACGGTTTACCTTGGCCATGTTGGGGCACACCAGAGGCTAAACACCCTGGCACTCAAATCCTTTATAATCAAGCCAAACACGTTAAAGACGGCGGTGGTAACTTCCGCGCCCGTTACGGTGTTGAATATAAGGGTCAAAGCATTTTAGCCGATGGCACTTATTCTAAAGGCGCTGAAATTCAAGACGGTTACCCAGAATTTACTGCCGATATGCTCAAACAATTGGGTTGGTGGGATGATCTGACGGCGGAAGAAAAAGCGGAAGCCGAAGGTAAAAACTGGAAAACAGATTTGTCAGGCGGCATAGTGCGCGTGGCGATCAAGCACGGTTGTATCCCCTTTGGTAATGCTAAAGCTCGTTGTATTGTATGGACTTTCCCTGACCAAGTCCCTGTACACCGTGAACCGTTATACACAGCACGTCGTGACTTAGTGGCGAAATACCCAACCTATGACGACATGCAAGTACACCGTCTCCCTACGCTGTATAAGTCTATCCAAGACAAAGACATGAGCGGCAAGTACCCGCTGGTACTGACATCGGGTCGTCTGGTTGAATACGAAGGTGGTGGTGAAGAATCTCGCTCCAACCCTTGGCTGGCTGAACTTCAACAGGAAATGTTCGTTGAGATAAGCCCTGCCGACGCTGCCGATCGCGGCATTCGTAACGGTGAAGACGTCTGGTTAGAAGGCGCCGAAGGTGGCCGTATTAAGGTACAAGCCATGGTTACCCCAAGGGTAAAACCCGGCGTTACCTTTATGCCATATCACTTTGCGGGTGTGATGCACGGAGAAAGTTTAGCGCCTAATTATCCAGATGGAACAGTGCCTTACGTTATTGGTGAATCTTGTAACACTGCGCTGACCTATGGTTATGACCCTGTGACACAAATGCAGGAAACCAAGGCATCACTCTGTCAGATTGTTAAAGCGTAAGTGCAGCTTAAGCTAGGAGAATTGCCATTATGGCTACAATGAAATTTTTGTGTGATACCAAGCGCTGCATCGAATGTAACGGTTGTGTCACTGCCTGTAAAAACGAAAACGACTCCGCTCTCGAGTGGGGGATCCAACGCCGCCGCGTAGTGACGATCAACGATGGTCAACGTGGTGAAGCCTCAATATCTGTCGCCTGTATGCATTGCTCAGATGCACCTTGTATGGCGGTTTGCCCAGCAAACTGCTTCTACAGAACCGACGACGGCATAGTGCTACACGACAAAGATGCCTGTATTGGTTGCGGTTACTGCCTGTACGCCTGTCCATTTGGCGCACCTCAGTTCCCGAAGAAAGGTGCCTTTGGTAGCCGCGGTAAGATGGATAAATGTACCTTCTGTGCCGGTGGCCCAGAAGAAAACCACTCAGATGCAGAACGCCAAAAATACGGTTCAAACCGTATTGCCGAAGGCAAACTGCCTATGTGTGCAGAACTGTGCGCGACTAAAGCACTGTTAGCGGGTGATGCCGAAGTGGTTTCAAGCATCTTCCGTGAGCGTGTGGCTTATCGTGGTGCTAAAAACGCGGCTTGGAATTAATTCAGGTCAACAGGATCTGTCCACAGACTTAGCTTAGCGCCTATCTAGGTGGGCGCGACTAAGTGAGAGAGGATGTATGATGAACAAATGGTTCAAACACATAGGTTTAGCCATAGCACTGTTATTTAGTGCTGTGTGTATAGCCAATGGTGGTGATGAACTGGCGAATCAAGTTCAACAGTCTGATGCCCAAATTTGGGCGCAACTGAAGGATGGTGCCACGGGATACACTACCTCCCAAAGTGAGTTTCATGCTCAGCCTATCAATACCTACGATTTACGGGTATTAGCGCTGCGTAGCGACTGGTTAGCGCCCGCCTTAATGGCAGCACTATTCGGTATGATCATTATCTTTGTCCTATTTATCAAGGTGAATGGCATCTCCAAGCTGCACCATGGTTTTTCAGGCAAGTTAGTGCATCGCTGGTCTAAGTTTGATGTTTCAATCCACTGGTTAGGCGCGATTCCATGCTTACTGTTGATTTTAACAGGCTTAACCTTGCTGGCGGGTCGCTTCTTCTTCCAACCTTGGTTGGGTGAAGGCATCTGGGAAGCAATCGTCTATGGCGCGAAGCAAATCCATGACGTGATGGCGATTCCCTTCATGATAGGTTGGGCATTGATGACCACCCTATGGGCAAAAAACCAACTGCCAAAAATGTACGACGTAAAGTGGTTCATGGTAGTAGGCGGTTACATTAACTTTGGTCCGTTCAAAGGTAAGCACCCAGATGCAGGTTTTGCTAACGCGGGTGAGAAAATGTGGTTCTGGGCATTTGCCCTGTTTGGATTAGTGATTTCGGCCTCGGGCATGTTATTACTCTTCCCTAACCTGTTCGAGCCAAGCCGTACATTAAGCTTGATCGCCCTGGTACTGCATTCAGTGAGCGCTATCGTGATCTGTGCTTTCTCTATCGTACACATCTTCATGGCAACTGTGATGTCAGAAGGTGGTATGGAATGTATGGTGTCAGGCTACTGTGATGAAAACTGGGCAAGCCAACATCACAACCTATGGTTTGATGAAATCAAAGCCAACGGCACGCTTAAATATAAAGAATAAGACTGGAATCTAGTTGTAGGTATTCCAAAAAATACTTAGCCACTAGCAAACGTAGAGCCCCCGTCAATCACTACTGGCGGGGGCTTTTATTTCAGCATTAGTCATCGGCTTTAACTATATGTCTGAATTACATTTTGAATCATTTGTAGCATTTGAGTACGAGATCACAAAGACCAATTTAAATGCTAAATCACTGTAAAAAAATTGCATGTATCATAGTCATTTAATAATAAAAACAATAATCTAGATAAAAGTTGAATTTAAACAACACAACATTTCGTAACTTAGCAACCAACCAGATGCAACACCAATAAAACAATTCAATTAAAAACAGTATCTTAGTGGACATTTCCATAAAATACTCTCTTGCTGGCTAGCTCACGCACACGCTAAAATTACCTATAGCGTAATTAAATTACGCATTGCTGCTTTTTATCCTAGAAGGTCACCATGTTTAAAAATGCCAAAACCAGTACATTGACGGCATTGCCATCAGTGTTTACAAGTATCTTACTGATCATCATAGGTATTTCGTGCTATCGCAGTTTTAACGAACTCGGTGAGACCAGTAAAAGCCTAGTCGACAACACTCAGCTCGCAGAAACTTTCACTACAGTACGAGAATCCTTTTTTGAGCTGCGCTTAGCCACCTTAGTCCACAACGGTAAAGCTATCGCCGATCAACAACATAAGGTCGCACAACTTGTCTCTCAACTGACCAAATTTAATACCGACTTCATGGGCACTGATGCTCAAGCTATTCACACACTTTTGCCACAAACAGAACATTATGTTCGTCTCTACCAAGATGAACTGGCACTCGCTAAACAAACTGGAGCAGTACCTGAACTAACCGCTGAGCGTGCTGCGCTCGGGCCTAAGGTCAGTAATCAAATCAACCAATTAGTCACGCTGATCACTCAGAGAAATCATGAGTTAGGCAAACAAGCTGAAGATAAAGTCACCTCGACAGAAAGTATCCTACTGGGATTGATCTTGTTCGCGATTATAGCGTCACTCTTTAGCGCCCTCATTATGAGTAAACAACTCGTCCACATAATCAATGAGATAAAACGGGTAATGGAACGTCTTGCCCATGGCGACCTAACTCATAAAACAAATATTAAAGGACAAAATGAGCTCTGCTCACTCGCAGAAGATCTCGACAGCGTGATAGGTAATCTACGTGAAATTATGTCTGAAATTGCCCAAGCCTCGGATCATATGTCCGACCAAATAGGACAATTGAATGTACAGTCAAATGCCAATAATCATGCACTGCAAATCCACGCCGTTGAAACCGACCAAGTCGTGACAGCCATGACTGAAATGAGCGCCACGGCCCATAATGTCGCGGGTGATGCTGCATCCGCAGCCCAGTTTACTCAACAAGCAAATGCGCAAGCGGATAAATCAAAGAAAGCCGTCGAACAAGCTGCCAACACTGTGATTGCCTTGGTCGCTAAAGTCGATGTCGCTGCTGATGCGATTAATGATATGAACGAAAATACCCGTCATATCGCCGCGATTTTGAATGTAATAGGTGAAATTGCCGATCAAACCAATCTGCTAGCGCTTAATGCAGCCATCGAAGCCGCCCGTGCAGGTGAACAAGGTCGAGGCTTTGCTGTTGTCGCCGATGAAGTTCGCTCACTGGCCGCACGCACTCAAGCAAGTACCGCAGAAATCAACCAGATGCTGGAACAACTTTATCTTGGTGCCAATGCCGCCGTAACCGCAATGGAGCAAACTAAACACAGTTGCCAGCAAGCCGCCGATACCACCAATCTAGTGACGGAAAACCTTGATACCCTGACCACTTATGTGTTCGATATTAATGGGCTCAGTAATCAAATAGCCACCGCAGCAGAAGAGCAAAGCGCTGTGACCGAAGAGATAAACCGTAATCTGACCACCATTCGTGAAATGGTCGATGAACTGAATCAAAGCGGTAAAGCCACCCTCAATAGCGCAACCTCTTTGGCCGCGACGAAGGAACAACTCGTCGGCGTGGTCTCGCATTTTAAGCTTTAGGTTTAGGCTCCCTAAAAAAAGCTTTTAAATCTGCGGCCTAATAACAAAAATTATTGGGCTGTCAGATTTTTAGATGAGATATAAAGCGAAACACACACCTGCAATATAAATCGCAGCCAAGAAAAATAATCTATTATTAATACTATATTTTTATAAAAATTATTTACCAAAAAATGATTAAATTGATTCAGTGTCAACTGTACTAAAGCAATAATAAGAGCGTGAAGCCTATAGTTCAGGAATGAAGATACGTATTGCCCATCTCCCACAATATTGAATACCACTAAAAAACTTCGGACTCAGCTAATCAACGATTAGCTATCGTCGGCTTCCATGTAAGGCCAACACACGGCAGTGCTACCGCTGCAATTCATCCGCCTGTCCATAACACAGTGGTAAACCGCAAGGCTTGCTTGTAGCATAACAAGCCTCTACGTTAAACAACTTCACTAGCACTACCGCTTACAAGTACCCGCTTAACGACAAGGATGTTATGAAGATATTCACTATTGCTACTCTCCTATTACTGTTGACAGTAAGCTTTGCAGCAACCGCAGAAAAGTCCGCGCTGGAACAGCTATTTGAGCAACAACAATACGACGCTTTCTTGCAACAAGCACAGCAGCAAGCAGCAGAGAACAATGCTGAGGCGTTATTCTTACTGGGTAAAGCCTACCATCTCGGCCGTGGCGTCACGCAAGACAATGCCACCGCCAGCCAATACTATGAACAAGCCAGAGCCTTAGGTTCGGCCCGTGCCAGCCATAATCTAGGCAGCATGGCGCTGGATAATGATCGAAAAATGCAGGCCATCCCCTTGTTAGAAGAAGCGCTGGCGCGGGGTCTTAAACTACCGACCTTATATAACCTAGGACGAGCACACAGTCCGGCAGATCCCAGCTCAAGGTTCTATCTAGCGAAAGCAATCACTGCGGCGCAGCAAGCGGGGAGTTACTTTGGGCAAGCCTTTGAACTCCAGCCCGATAACCTCTATCTGGATAATGCCTCACGCGAGTATCTGCGTGCTTATTTAATGGCGATGCAAAGTGTCGGCAACGAAAGAGAAAGCCTCGACATCCCGCAGTTACGCCAGCAAGCCATAAAGTGGCTGGAATTGGGTATGGCAGCAGATGACAGTACGGCGTGGACAAACTACGGCGCTCTGCTGTTGAATGAAAATGACTACAGCGGTGCGAAAGCCGCATTTTTACAAGGTGCTAAGCGTCAAGTTGCCATAGCTAACTATCATTTAGGCAGTATGGAAGAGCGTGGTTTGGGTGCAGAAGCCGATAAAGTGCAAGCACTGGCATACTACGAGAAAGCAGCGTTAGCGGGCATGGAACAAGCTAAAACGCCCGCATATAATCTGCTTAAGGCACAACTGGAATATGAAGACGATCTCACTAAATTGGAACAGGGCATTGCCCGCTTTAATGCACTAAAACAGCAAGATGAGTATGTTCCCATCTCACTTGACTCAGTTATTCATCGCCTGACGTGGGGTAAGTTTCTGGCACAGCAGCGACAACAGATTATTTCGTTGCCAACAGCGGCCAAAACCCAATTAAGCTTGCAGGCCTGTGGTTTAGGCTACAACCAACTGCATGGCAGCACATACAATATTGGAGAAAACTCTCACTGGCGTATGGCGGCGTATCTAACCTTAGCTGACAAAATCGCCTTACCACTAGAAGGCAGAGTCGATGAACATGGCTGCGCCAGTTTAACGATTACCATGACAGATCAGCTGTATCACTTGTTACAACAAGGTGCCGTATTCGGATTACGCTTTCCCAACTACACACTGCCACTGGCATTAAGCCGGCAAGAAAATATCTTGCAGCTAACACTCATGCCTGTCGAGACCCCATTACCGGTTAATTAGTCACAGCAATTTAAGCCTGTGGCCACGCTTACTCAGGTCACAGGCATTGTCTATTTTCGACAGCAACATCTTAATCTTGCGATTCCCTCGCCCAATATCCCGCCAACATGGCGCCAGACAAATTATGCCATATCGAAAATATCGCGCTGGGAATGGCAGAAATAGGACTAAAGAATTTAATACATAAAGCAGTGGCGAGACCGGAGTTTTGTAGGCCAACTTCGATGGAGATAGTTTTACAAACTGTGTGGTTAAAGCCTAATAAACGGCAACAGAAATAGCCTAATGCGAGACCAAGGCCATTATGTAAGAACACGGCCAGCAGAATTATGGGGCCAACTTTATCAAACTGATTGGCATTTAACGCCACGATAATCGTAATCGCCATCACAATTGCCAAGATAGAAATCAGTGGCAATGCAGGAGCGACTTTAGCCACCAGCGATTTAAAAAAATGATTGATAATCACGCCAACGCTGACAGGGATTAGCACAATTTTCACTAAACTCAGCAGCATATCGGCGAAGGGTATATCGATCATTTCCCCAATCAACAGCTTAATAATCAGTGGTGTTAACACCACGCCCGCTAAGGTTGATAGGGCCGTCATGGTTATCGATAAAGCCACATCGCCTTTCGCTAAATAACAGACCACGTTTGAGGCGGTGCCGCCTGCAACACTGCCTACTAGCACCATGCCTATGGTGAGTTCCCTATCTAATCCTAATAACAGGCTGATCAATAATGCGCTGAGCGGCATGACCGAAAATTGCAGCACGAGTCCTGCGAGTACCGCACGTTTCTGTTTGAAGGCATTAGCAAAATCCTGAAGATCTAAGGTGAGCCCCATAGATAGCATGATGATCACCAACAGCGGCACTATGGCGGATTTAAGCTCAGTAAACCAACTCGGTATCAGATAAGCTGTCATTGCGCCTATCAGTGCCAACAGCGGGAAGAAGCGGTTTACGTTTGCCAACATAGTGGGCCCTTTACATCAAGAGGTTATTTTTATCGCTCGGATGATGACAGCCGTCCCTTGGATAGACAAGCGCTAATCCGCCAGCAACAAAATGCCTAGAATGGTGATTTTCAATCTCAGTATTTAGACTGACACGGCAAGCTAACCCCGCAAATCTACAATAAATTCCGCTAAAAAATGTATGATAAAAATGCATTCTCAATCGCTAAAACATGATCTGCTTAACAAAAAGCCCGTGATTTCCTTGTTAGGAAACCGTAACTTATAACCAGTTCACGTTTTAACAATTACATACGAGGTAGTCTTATTGCGCTAGGTGGTCGTGAATTACCTAAAGCAATTTCGGTGTTTACGGTTAGCACTCTCAGATAGGAATCGTTATGTCATCAGTTATTCAAACGCTCAGCGGCGCTATCGCAACGCCTTATCAAGCGAATATTACCGTCCCTAACTGGATGCTCGGCTCGATGGAACGGGTCATGCAGTACTATGTCGATAAGAATCTTCGCCTCGATACGCTTTCCGCAGAAATGATGCCAGCACCGGTTGAAGGCAAAAAATATATGCTATACGCACATATTCCCTTCTGCCATACCCTGTGCTCTTACTGTACCTTCCACCGTTTTATGTTTAAGGAAGACAAGGCGCGTGCCTACTTCATCTCATTACGTAAAGAGATGGAAATGGTCAAGGCCCTCGGCTATGACTTTGAATCTATGTACATTGGTGGTGGTACCACCACAGTATTAGAAGACGAATTAGCCCGTACCATAGAACACGCTAAAACCCTATTTCCTAGCATTAAAGAAGTCTCCTGCGAGTCCGATCCGCAGCATTTAGACAGCCCAGGCTTTAAACAGCTCAAAGGCTTAGTGGATCGCATGTCTATCGGCGTACAAAGCTTTAATGACGATATTTTAAAAATGACCGACCGACTCGATAAATTCGGCACGGGTCAGCAAACCTTCGACAAGATCATGGGTGCCAAAGAGTTGTTCCCTATTATCAACGTCGACCTGATTTTTGGTTTCCGCGGCCAAACCGATGAAGTGATCCAACACGATCTCGACATGGCATCGCGCTTAGACCCAAGACAAATTACCACCTATCCGCTGATGATCACTCATCAAACCCGTAAGAGCGTTAAAGGCAAATTAGCGGCGCCGCAAGCGGATATGGCAAACCAATATCGCCAAATATTAAACAGTCTTAATGGTCAATATAATCAATTATCTGCATGGGCATTTGGTAAAACCGATGACGAAGGATTTGACGAATACGTTATTGATTACGACGAATACTTAGGGGTAGGTTCGGGCTCATTTAGTTTCTTAAATGACACGCTTTATGTGAACACTTTCTCGCTACGTAAGTACCAAGAACGCATCGCAGCGGGTCAAATGGGTGTCGAGCAACAAAAGAACTACAGCAAAAAAGACGTGATGCAATATCGCTTTTTGCTGGGCATGTTCTCCGGCCGTTTATCGCGTAAATATTTCCGTGAAACCTTTGGCGTCAATTTAGATACCGCCTTATTTAAAGAAATGACCTCAATGAAACTGATTGGCGCCATCAAAAACGACCCAACAGATCCCGACAATCTGATCGTCACCGACAACGGCAAGATGATGGGTCTATTGATGATGAAAGAGTTTTACTCAGGCATGGATAACGTGCGCGCCCAGTTGCGTAAACCGCTCAAACCCTGTGATATGTAACACTTATTGATGATTGTTGATTCATAAAGACTAAACAGGCCCTTCGAGGGCCTTTTTGTTAACTCGGTTTAAAGGTAATCTTGCCCAGTACTATTAATTGAGCACAATCCCAACAATAAAGGAGTATTCGTTATGGGTTTTAATGAACAAGAAAAACAAGCCTTATTAGCACTCAAAGGCGTTGGCCCGACAGTAATTAAACGCTTCGAAGAAATTGGCATCAGCTCGCTACAACAACTCGCCCAACACGAAGTGGATGATATTGCTAACTTAGTCGCCAGCATGCTGCGCACTACTTGCTGGAAAAATAGCCCACAAGCGCGAAATGCGATAAGTGCGGCCATCGACCTCGCCCGCGCGCAATAATCGTTCCCCATTGATACTTAAAGCATCCAACTAGAGTTAAGAAGTACATGTCAGCACACTTAGCCATACCCCTTTTTGCTATAGTTTTACTCGTCTACGGAGAAACTGCCTCTGCCAACGATAGCAGTTTTGGCGATGCTAATGGCTCTATTACCTTGAAATATCAGCCTAATATCAGTATGGATAAAGAGTCCCTCTTCATCAGCGAGACCGAAGTCAGGGTCGATTATGTGTTTACCAACACCAGTTCGCAGGATCTTATCGTCCCCATAGCCTTTCCCATGCCACCGATGTTTTTTGGCTCAGCCGATCACAGCAGCATTGATAACTTCACCCTTAAAGTGAATGGCAAAACCCAGCCAACTCAGCACAGGCTTGTTGCCCAACTTGCCGATAAAACCGATATTTCAACCGAGCTGAAACAGCTTGGTTGGGGGATAGATGAAGTCGCTTACTTTACCGAATATGCTGAA
Organism: Shewanella sp. SM69; assembly: GCF_025653985.1. Classification (NCBI taxonomy): domain Bacteria; kingdom Pseudomonadati; phylum Pseudomonadota; class Gammaproteobacteria; order Alteromonadales; family Shewanellaceae; genus Shewanella; species Shewanella sp. SM69. The sequence goes on along the minus strand of NZ_JAKKRV010000016.1, from coordinate 101,172 downwards.
GTCCCCAAGGGCAAACCCGCGCTCCCCAAGCAATGGTTGGATGAGGACCAACAAATCGCCTTTACCCTAAGTGATTACTTTGTGTGGGAACAAACCTTTCCCGCGGGCCAATCTGTCGCTATCAGCCATAGCTACACGCCAAGCCTCTCAACGGGCATCCCCGATACTGCCAGTAGTATTATTGATACTTACACTGAACTGGCCTGTTTAGATGAAAGCGCCAAGCAAGGTATTCGGAAGCGTAATCTCGTTGTCAAACAAGACGGCGAAGATGTTGAATATGGCGTGGAATGGAGCCACCTTAGCTATATTTTGGTCACGGCCAATAACTGGCAAGGGGCGATTAAGGACTTCAAACTCACTATTAAAAAATCCCAGCCCACAGATCTCATTAGCCTGTGTTTTGATGGCGAGCTTAAAAAAACCGATCCACTCACCTTTGAATTCCAGCAAAAACAGTTCACGCCAAAGCAAGATCTCAGCATCCTGTTTATTCGTAAACCGAATTTTGAATAATCAAAAAAGAAGCCAGCTAAGTGCTGGCTTCTTTATAAATCACTGTTTTTTAGTTAAAAACTATAAGTCACACCTAACCAGTAACGGCGGCCATCTTCGATATAACCGTATTCCTCTTGGGTAATTTCCTTATCGAAGGCGTTATAAATGCCCGCACTAAATCTCAGGCTATCGTTCAACTGATAGTTAGCCCCCAAATCCAGCAGAGTATAAGAAGGGGCGATTAAACTGCTCGATGAAGGTCCTGTCGTCGGTTGGCTCTCTTCGCCACGGTAGTTCACCCTCAACCAAGTGCTTAAATTATCAATAGGCTCGTAGTTGAAAGACGCTTGGATCAAATGCTTAGGCAATTGATTCAATGGGCTACCTTTGTAAGCACCCGTCTTTTGCTCTGAATCCGTGTAAGTGTAGTTACCCGTAAAGCTCAGGTTTGAGCGAATCCGATAATCGATACTCAGCTCAATCCCTTGAGTCACAGCATCGTCGATATTCACGTAAGTGGTTGGGTCGGAACCAAATTGATTGGGACCATCGGTACACTGAGTCGCAGGACAGGCTACGCGGGTGATCTTGTCATTAAACTCGTTATAGAACACACCCGCGCTGGCGGTAATGCTCTCGGTCAGATCAGAATACAAACCTAACTCGTAGTTAACTGAAGTTTCAGGTTGTAAATCTGGATTACCGTACATGTTGCCACCGCGGCTGACTTGTCCCCAGTCGGGCACTGTCTGGCGTAAACTCGGCGCCCTAAACCCTGTTGATACACCGCCCTTTAAGGTGGTGCTGTCGGTTAATCCCCACACGCCATAAACGCGCGGACTGACATGATTACCAAAGTTTTCATCATCATCCAAACGCAGCCCCATGGTCAGAGCAAAGCTATCGACAATGCGCCATTCATCCTCAGAAAACACCGACCATTGTTTGCGACTAATATCAGTTAAGTCACTCACTTGGTTACCTGTTTCGTCGGTGAGATCTTGATGGTTGAATGCTGCGCCAAAGGTCGCTGTATGACTTTGGCCTAACGTAGTGATAAGGCTAGATTGCGCATCCGTGTTAGTGATTTTCATCTTACGGGATTTATTATCAAACACTTCATGCTTGATATAGCTATCCGAAGTACCAAAGTCCCAACGACCTGTATGTGAAAGGGAGAAGGTGCTGTTTTCATATTCTGTCGTTGAAGATTCAGGGCAACCGCGACGACCACAGGCTTCGCCCGGTGCTAACGGTGTGACGGTTTTACCTAAACTGCTGTCGAGTTCTTGGTTAGAAGTGCCAACTTCAAACATGATATCGTGATTTTCATTGGGTGTGAGCGCAAATCTCGCTGTCAGATTAGTCGCATCGCGACCTCGGTAACCACCATAGATTTGATCTTCTTCACGCTGGGTATATTGACCATAAAGTTGCATCCCTAGCAGATCTTTGATCAAACCACCGTTGACGAAAAAGTTGCCTTGATACACATTTCCCGAGTCAGATTTCTCCTGCAAAGTGCTGTCGAGTCGCACCTCACCCTGCCACTCGTTTGGCACTTTGCGAGTGATAATGTTAATTACCCCACCAATGGCATCCGAACCATAAAGTGACGACATAGGCCCACGAACGATCTCAATTCTATCGATAGCAGCCAATGGTGGTGTCCAAGCGCCTTCAACGCCTGGGCCGTCACTGTTGGTCCGTGTCTCGCGCGAGGATTGGCGTTTACCATCCACTAAAATTAACGTGTATTGGCTACCCATGCCCCGCAGACTGATATCCTGACGGTCTGCACCACCCGTAATCACCACGCCGGGCACTTCTAACATGGCATCGGTTAAGTCGCGGTAGAAGCGGTTATCCAGATCCTCACGGGTGATCACGCTGATAGAAGCTGGCGCATCGCGAATTTGCTGTTCAAATCCCGATGCAGTCACCACGATTCTTTCCATCATCTTTTCTTTATCTGACGCGGTATCCGCAAGGGCATTTGTTACTGGTACTGTGGGCAACAAACATAAAGCGGTGATCACTTGAGCGAGGTACTTCTTACGACTTAACAACATAACCGACAAGTCTCCATTAGAGCAAAGATTGTAAATGAGAACAATTTTCAATACGGCAATGTATCTCTATGTTACAATCAGCTCAAGTTAGACTTTAGGTATTCACTTGTAAGAGTTACTTAAAAATGAATAAAAACATGATCAAAGGGATGATCGTTTTTGCGACAATCGCAGAAAAGGGCTCAATGAGTGCCGCAGCGCAGCAATTAAATCTCAGCTCGTCGGCGGTAAGTCAGCAAGTGACCAAGCTCGAAATGGACATGGGGATCAGCCTATTCCACCGCAATACCCGCAACCTCACACTCACCGAAGCGGGCAGTTTGTTCTATGAGAATTGCCGCAAGGTCATAGCGATAGTCGAAAGCACGGAGCAGAAACTTAATAACTTGAAAGGTATTCCATCAGGGGAATTAAAAATTGCCGCGCCTATAGGATTTGGCGGCGGCCTGTTAAGCGAACCTTTTAATTACCTATTGGCAGCACATCCACAGATAAGTTTGAATTTACTGCTGCAAGATGGCCCGATAGATATAGTCAACGACGGTATCGATCTGGCGATTTGCATCGGCCCCTTATCGGATTCCAACTTAATTGCCCGCCATTTAGCCGATTGGCGTATGTTACTGTGCGCCTCCCCCAATTATCTGCCAATGCATAAAAACCTTAGCCACCCAACGGAGTTAGCTGAATTAAATCGGATCTATCACACTTATGCTAAAGGCGATATCTTAACCCACGCCTTCAGCCAAGAGTGTTTTGAACTGACAAGCCAGCGAATTAGCGTCAACAATATGCAGGCGTTAATTCAACTCACACTCGATGGTCTAGGATTTGCCGCCCTGCCCGAACCTGAAGTACACAAATACCTCGAAAGCGGCCAACTGGTCACCCTATTACCCGAATGGTCACTCAATACCTACAGTGTTTATAGCGTAACGTCGGCGCGAGATAAGCAGCCCGCAAAAGTGAAAGAAGCACTCAATGCTCTTAGCCAATACTTTAGTCAGGCAGATTTTACAGATAATTATCATAATCGTGCCCCTGCACTCAGCAATATGCTATTCGATATGAATTTAAATTGATAAAAACTAATTTACAATTCTTTATTAAGCATGTTAGCTAGAGCTTGTAAATTAATAGGTGTCACTTTTATAATACCTTTCCCAGGAGCGTCTATTTCAGCAATCATCAAGAATGATAATGAAATCATTGCAGGTAAGATAAATAACAAACCTAACTTCCCTTTAACTTTCCTTGCATTATAACCAATCAATATATTGCAATTAATTGCAATAACCACCAATAAAATCCAAGCTGCTAATGGAATTTGATGACGCCATCCAGCAAAGGTTTTCTGTTGAGCGAGTACAATTTCGTTAATACTGGCAATCACTAATGAGGTCACAGGAGTCTGTTTCTGGGTAGTTTCATGCACCGCTGTTTCCCATAATACTTTCTGCAAATCCAACACTTTCATCCTAATAAAATCAATACCTTCAGGCGATTGTGCATCATAAATATTAATTCGTTGCTGTAAATATTCTCGTAGTGTGGCCTTCATTAAATCACGGCTTGATTCAGTCAATAAATCTGCTCGCATAAAACCAGTACGAATAACAAAAGCCTCATACTCTTCCGCTGCCTGCCGACTATTGAAGCCACTTATTGACATCGATAACGTAAAACCAATAATTAAACCAAGAAGAGATAAAGTAGCTCCTAGTATTACTCTAAAATCTTCATCGCCCTCATTATTACTAATGCCCTTCCTACCGATAACTTTTTTCCCAATCCAAGCGGACAGAAATAGCACTATAAATGAACCTAAAAACAATCCAATTGAATATAAAGTTAAACCAAAAAATTGAATATCAAGCAAAGTTTCAACCTATTTAATCATAATAAAACTTAAACCTATGTAATAAAAAAGAGAACCATCTCTTCTAAATAAATTATAGGCCTTCGAAAATTACCTTCGAGAAGTTTAGCCCCGAGGTCCCTAGCTATAAATTTGACCAACTCGCAAAGGTGGTGCTCTGGCATTATATTTACTTATCTATTATTTACAGTAGTCAAAATCCAATTAAGATATTTCCTACAAAAAAACAAGATGCCACTGGGACGATGAACTTAAATCAACCATTAAAAATAGGGAGGGAAACGATACAAGATATTAATTTATAATGATAAATTATTATCTTGTACTTGACTAATAATCAACTCTCGCAGCCATTTATGGCTCAAGTCGTGTTCGAAGTGTTTGTGCCACATCAATAAATACGCACCGGGGATCAGCTTGATGGGTGATGGTAAAGACTGAAGCTCAAAAGACTTCATCACAGCCAAGGCATAGCGCGAAGGTGCACAGAGGATCAAATCGCTCTGTTCACACAGGGTGAGAGCACTCTGAAAGTCGGTCATATTCACGGCAATATCCCGTTTACGGCCCTCGAGTTGCAACACATCATCCAGCAACCAATGCTCTAAACCGCCAAAGGCCACTTGCAGATGGCGATAACTCAAGAAGGTATCTAAATTCCATTCTTGTGTTAACGCCGGATGATCACGACGCATCAAACACACTGGATAATCCTGCACTAACTCAACATGGCATAAGTCATCGGGAATATTATTCACATGCATGGGCGAGCGCTCGTCCCACTCGCGACAACCTATGGCTAAGTCGATGTCGCAGCGCAGTAATCTGTCCATGGTATCGAGTCGCCACGTTTGGCAATTGAGACTCACACCGGGCGCTTGAGTGAGCAACATGGGCATAAAATGGGGAAAGGTCAGTGAATAGGTGGTTTCGACCAAATGCATTCTAAACTGTCGTTGGCTCAAGGCGGGTTCGAAGGTGTCCGGCCGAGTAAATTGCGCCAATTGCTGTAAGCATTGGCGTAACTCAGGCGCGAGTGACAAAGCCTTGGGTGTCGGTTTTAGGCCGTAGGCGGTACGTTCAAATAAAGGATCATCAAACACTTCCCTCAGACGTGTAAGCTGTTTACTCACCGCCGACTGGCTCAAATGCAACCGCGCAGCAGCGGCGGTCACGCTTTGCTCCTCAAGTAGAATTTCGAGTACGGGCAGTAAATTCAGATCCAAACGTTTTAGCATCTATGCCTCATTCACCCCAAAATAATGACTAGGGTTGCACTTTTTTAAATGGATTTAACCTTAAATTCTGTGGCAATTTCATCAATAACAGCGACAATAAAATCACCGCTATTCCCATCCATTGGCGCATATCTAAAGTTTCCCCCACAATCATGACCCCTAATGATACGGCAACCACAGGGTTGACTAAAGCGACCATACCCATGATTTCTGGCCCTAAGTTTCGCATAGACCATAGCCAAGCCCAATAGGCAACGGCGGTGTTGGCAATCACTAACCATATCAGTGAAGGTACAAGCGTCATACTCGGTAGCTGCGGTGGCCCTGCCATAAACCAAGCCAGTGGGATCAGCATCAAACCGCCCAATAATAGCTGCCACGCGGTCAGCACTAAAAAGTCACCCACATCCCACTTTTGCATCCAGCGAGAAGAAAAAGCAATTAGCGTCGTGGCGCTCAACATGCACAACACGCCGATAGGATCGAGATCCGCCGACGGGTTAAGCAATAAAACCACTCCACCAAGACCCATTAAACCTAATAATAACCACTTCATTCCTGGGCGTTTTTTATCAATCACCCAAGCTAAAATTAAGAAAATTAACGGCAGCGTCGCCCCTAAGGTTCCCGCCACCGCGCCCGGCAAACGATACGCGCCGATAAATAGCAAGGTGAAGAAGGCACCGATATTACAAAAAGCCAGCAAACCAAGCTTTGACCAAACCAAAGTTGGCAAACGAGGACGCAGCATCAGCATTAATATCCCCGCAGGTAAGGCACGCCACACGGCTACCCAGTAGGGCGACATGTCATGTAAGTAGAGACTCACTAACGCATAGGTCGTCCCCCAAAATACAGGAGCGAGTAACGCAATAATAAAGGGCATAATGACTTCTTAAAAAGTATCTTGATGTTGAGATATGTTACTTTGAGATAATAAAACAGGCAAGCCTTGAGATAACAATTCCACCTATTACAACCTCTATTGCATGAACTTAGCCAAATCCCCCCACAACAGACACTGCGCTTGGGCACCGTTTGCCGTATAATCGGCCGTCATTTTCTACAGGCGGGCCAGTATGTTCCATATCGCACTCTATGAGCCAGAAATCGCACCTAACACAGGTAATATCATTCGCCTTTGCGCAAACAATGGCTGCCAGCTGCATTTGATTGAGCCATTAGGTTTTGATCTAGAAGAGAAAAAGCTACGCCGCGCGGGTTTGGACTATGCCGACTTAACCAATGTGACTCGCCATAAAGACTTCGATGCTTTCCTCGAAGCCATGGCTGGCAAGCGCATTATGGCCTGCACCACTAAGGGGAGTCGCCCGCATACTGAGCTGAGTTTTGCCAAAGACGATGTGCTGCTATTCGGCCCAGAAACCCGAGGTTTACCGATGGCGATTATCGAATCCATCCCCACTGAGCAGAGACTACGCATCCCCATGGCGGCCACCAGCCGTAGCTTGAATCTGTCTAATGCGGTGGCAATTATCAGCTATGAAGCGTGGCGCCAACTGGATTTTGCTGGCGCACTTTAAGCGCTATCGAAGGTAAATCGGATTGGCGACTAAGGAGATGGCGCGACTGGCGTCATCTCTATCCCGCGAAAAAGCTGATAGCGATCAACATCATCGTCTAAATATTGAATATTCTGCGTCCATTGCCATGCGTTAGCTTGAGCACCCGCCCCCTTTGCCTCGAACAGTAATTGAATTAACGCAGACCGGGCAGTCACCACGCCCTCGCCCAGCAAAGAATAATCGCCATTTTGACGATACAAGCTAAAGACTTGCTGCTTCTCTTGGGACACGCCATCGTAATAGGTCAACAACACTTGCTCGCCCTGCTCCCTAAACCACCAGGTTTCACTATAGGGTGCACGCGTGCCAACACTCACAGACAATAACAGCTGCCGCTTATCATGGGAGCAAAATCCGGTGACTGTGACTTTTCGTGGCACTTCCCCCACTTTGGCGGCATCGCCCACCCATTGACCGGTAAACTGAGGGCAAAACTCACTAAAACTTACCTTAGCCGCGTGCGCAGCCAGAGGAATAGCAGCACTCAATGCAATTGCCACTCCCCATAATAGTCTTAATCGGTTGATTTTATTCTGCATCTACCTAGTCCTCAGCCGAAATCTCATCCTAGATTAGCCTGTAATTCTGCCATCAACAAATCACAATTAGCCGACAACCATTCACAGATGCTTACACAAAGCGCCCCGCTATGGGTTATCACTCAGTTTGCTTTCATGCTCGGTTTCTATACTCTCGAATCTGCACCACAAATTAAATCATTATAACTATATGTATGATAAGGAGACTCACAGTGAAGAAGACAGGAATCTTATTGCTCTGTCTGTTGATGCCATTCGGCTCAGCATTTGCGGAGCAGGGTAAACCGCTCTCGGTGGAATTGCTCTGGCAACTTAAGCGTATTGGTAGCCCAGTCGTATCGCCCTCTGGTGAGCATATTATTGCGCCAGTCACAGAATATGATCTGAAGGAAGATAAAGGTTCGACCCAGTTATGGCGTTTTGATGGCGAAGGTAAAAATAATCGCGCGATTACAGTCAAAGGGTTAAAGGTGAGCGAGCCCGTGTTTTCACCTGACGGCAAAACCTTAGCCTTTGTGAGTGAGCGAAATGAAGACGACGCAGGCCAAATCTACCTATTGCCTATGGACGGTCCGGGTGAAGCGCAGCGCTTAACCGACATACCTACTGGCGTAAATGGTATTAAATGGGTTGGCAAGCATTTGTATTTCATCAGCAATATATTCCCAAATCAAACATGGGACGAGATGAAAACCCAACTAAAAGCCGACGAAGATAATAAGGTCTCCGCTCGCCAGTGGAACGCTTTGCCCTACGCTCAGTTTGATCACTGGTTAGATGAGCGTCGCCAAGCCCATGTATTTAGGATCCCCGCTTCGGGCGGCGAAGTCGAATCCGTGACGCAAGCACTCGGCCATGAGTTACCACGCTCGAGCCAAAGCAGTTCAAGTTACGATATTTCGCCTAATGAACGCTTAATTGCCTTCAGTACTTATGGCTCAGACAACCGTATCGACCCTAAACTGGATATTTTCCTTGCGACGATTGGCAGTGGTAAAGCAGAGAATATCACCCCAGAAAATCAAGCCGCAGATGCTGATCCCAGCTTTAGCCCCAATGGCAAAACGTTGGCTTTTACCCGTCAGAAAATCCCCGGTTTCTATGCCGATACTTCAAGGCTGATGTTACTGGATATCGATAGCCGTAAACTTAATACGCTAACACCAGAGTGGGATCGTTCGGTCAGCCAATTTAATTGGACCCCCGACAGTAAAGGCTTTTATGCCACCATCGAAGATGCCGCCACTAACCGCATTTATCATATCGATGCCAAAAACGGTAAAGTCAAAGCCATTACAGAGGCAACTGACTTTGGCCAACCCGCCATAGGCAAAGACGGTGAACTGATTGCCACCAACGAGAGCTTTTTGCACCCAGCGCGCTTGGTCAGCATTAATCCCCGCAATGGTAAGACGGTACGCCTAGAGAATTTTAATGACGATATTCTCAAAGATGTTGATTTAGGCACTTACGAATCAGTGACCTACAAGGGATATCAAGATCAAGATATTCAAATGTGGGTTCACTATCCCCCCGGATTTGATCGCAGTAAAAAGTACCCACTCTTTATGCTGGTTCACGGCGGGCCACACAACGCCATTACCGACGGTTTCCATTACCGTTGGAACGCACAAACCTTCGCCTCTTGGGGATATGTCACTGCTTGGCCAAACTTCCATGGTTCTAGCGGCTTCGGACAAGCGTTTGCCGATGCGATTAACCCAGATTGGAAGAATAAATCCCTCGAAGATGTGCTCAAGGCGGCCGACTGGTTTAAACAGCAAAGCTGGATAGACAGCGACCGCATGGTGGCGGGTGGCGCAAGTTACGGCGGTTATCTGACCTCAATTATTTTAGGTCAACCACATCCCTTTAAAGCCTTGTTGATCCACGCTGCGGTTTACGACATGTATTCACAAATGGCGTCGGATTTTGCCGTCCACAGCACCCGATTTGGCAACTACTGGGATAATCCTGAGCTGTATAAAGCTATTTCTCCGCATTACTTTGCGGCTAACTTTAACACTCCGACCTTAGTCAGCCACGGTCAGCTCGACTACCGGGTACCTGTGGGACAAGGATTTGAACTGTTCCGCACCCTGCAAACTCGCAATGTGGAATCACGGATGATTTACTTCCCCGATGAAAATCATTGGGTTATGAAACCCAATAACTCTATCTATTGGTATAACCAAGTGAAAGATTGGATGACCCATTATGCTAAGCCAGGTGGACAATAAACGCAGCACCTAGAACCTAGAACAGAAAAGCAAAAGGTCTGCACTATGCAGACCTTTTCTTTATCGAATCAAGCCTCGCAATGATGGCTTATTGGCCAAATCCCGTGGCTTTAATATCGACGGTTTGCACTTTGCCGTACTTAGCAGCAATCGGTGCAATCTTAGCCGCATTGCCAATCAGCACAAATTGCAGATCTTTTTGCGGGAAGTAAGTTTTCACTAACCTTTGGGTTTCTTCTAAGGTCAAACCATCCACCTTAGCTTGGAACTCATTGATAAACTTATCATCGAAACCGTACAAATACATGCCAGATAAGAGCCCTGCCAGCTGACCTGAGGTTTCAAACTGAGGCGGGAACTGACCCTTAACATAGGCTTTAGCCGAATCTAAAGTCGCTTGATCTACACCTTTCTCCCATAAACGTGCATAGGTTTTTAAGGCTAGATCCATCGCTTCTTGAGTGGTTTCCGTCTTAGTGAAAGTGCTGATAGTAAACACACCCGAGTCGGTATAAGGACTAAAACCTGAGCGCGCGCCATAGGTTAGCCCCGCGTTCACCCGCAGCTCGTCGTTAAGCCAAGAGGTGAAACGACCACCTAGAATAGTGTTCACTACCGTTAAACCTACATAGTCTGGATTGTCACGACTAATACCTAAGCCCCCGATCACAAAAGTAGTTTCGATTGCATCGGGTTTATCCACCAGCAAGACTTTGGCATCGGTCAACTGAGGCAAACCTTGGTTTAAATCAGGTTGTACCAGTTTTTCGTTGCCTTGCCACTGACCAAAGGTTTGCGTCAACTTGGCTTTCATCGTCGCCACATCAAAGTCACCCACGACAGTTATCGCAGTATTGGAAGGCTGATAGTAACTCTTATGGAAGGCGCGCAGCTGCGACACAGTCACTTGCTCCAGTGAGTCACTGTTACCCGAAGCCGCATTACCATAAGGATGTGCACCAAATACGAGCTTATCGAAGTAGCGACCAATCACCGCCCGCGGGCTTTCTTTATCCTGCTGCAGCCCAGCAATCGCGCGCTGTTTGAGTTTATCGAACTCGGCGGCATCAAAGTCAGGCGCTAACATCGCCGCGCTAAATAAGCCCAGCATCAAGTCAATGTCCTTCGCCATAAAGTCAGCACTCAGATAACTGCCTTCCTTATCCGCTTCGGCCACTAAGCTTGCGCCGAGAAAATCCACTTGCTGCTCGATATCCGCCTTAGATTTCCCCGCCGCACCTAACAGCAAGCCTTCTGCTGTCATTTGTGCCACGCCTGCGGTGGTGTCATTGACAGCCCCCGCACGTACCACGGCATTTAAGGTGACTAAAGGCACTTCGCGCTGCGGCATTAAATACACAGTTAAGCCGTTATCCAGCACGAACTTGTCGTAACTTGGCATCACAAAGCTGCCAGTTTCAACGCGTTTTGGCGCCGATGTCGTAGCACAACCCGCTAAGGCTAAACTTGTGCCTAGGGCTAATGCGGCCATTAACTTAGACGATTTCCCAAGTGATTCCATCTTAAGTGATTTCACTGCTGTCGATTTCATAGGGAAGACTCCTCAGTTGCCGCCAGCACAGCCACAGTGCGATTCGATTTACGTAAGTAGGTTTGGGCAACTCGTTGAATATCCGCAGGCGTCACCTTGTTATAGGCTTCAGGTGCATTAAATAACTTGTCGTAACTGCCAAAATACATCTCATAGGTGCCTATGGTATTAGCCTTACCATTAATGGTTTCCATAGAACGATAAAAATCCATCAACTTGATATTTTTAACTTTATCCAGTTCTTGCTGGGTCACGCCCGTTGTCGCAATCGCATCGATTTGCTCAATCAGCGCATGCTCCAGCGTCGAGGCTTTCACCTCAGGTGTAGCAACGCCCATCACATAGAAAAGGTTAGGATCGACCGACATCGGCATGTAGGTTTGCGCTTCTAAGGCCACTTGTTTATCAACCAATGATTGATATAAACGTGAGCTATTACCTTGGCTTAGAATCGAGCTTAATAAGTCCAGCGCATAAAAATCCGCATGGGTTGCCGCCGGAATATGGTACGCCAACATTACGTTAGGTGTGCTGACTGATGCCTTCTGCACAAAGGTGCGACGCTCACCCTTTTGCTCAGGTTCGACAGTGCGAATCGCTTTAGGCGGAGTCTGTGCTGGAATAGGCGCAAAGTACTTGTCTGCCAAGGCTTTTACTTGGGCAAGCTTTACATCACCGGCAATCACGACCACGGCATTGTTCGGCGCGTAATAGGTTTTATGGTACTGGACTAAATCTTCCAGCGACCAAGCGGCGATATCCGACTCATGGCCGATCACCGACCAAGAATAAGGGTGGGCTAAAAATGCCACGCCTTTGATTTCGCCTTCGAGAGCATTCCAGTTAGAGTTTTCTAAGCCAGTGGAACGCTCCGACTGCACTACACCACGTTCGCTATCGACCATGGCTTGGTTGATATCTAAGTTAGCGATGCGGTCGGCTTCGAGATCGAACATAGTTTCGAGCGCATTGGCGGGGAACCAATCTGTATAAACCGTCATGTCTTCAGTGGTATACGCATTGTTCGCGCCACCTGCTGCTTCCATAGTACGGTCGAACATTTTTGGGCCGTACTTTTTCGAACCGTTGAACATCATGTGTTCGAAAAAGTGCGAAATACCGGTAATGCCGGGCACTTCGTTACGTGAACCGACCTTCCAAAATAAATACATGTTGGCATTGGGAATTGAGGCATCTTCTAGCACCATGATTTTCATGCCGTTATCTAGCGTGAAACTCTTAATGTCTTCTGCCGTGGTGGCCTGTGCTTGGCTTAGGGGGTTCAAAAGTCCCATGGCCAAAACCAGAGCCGATAGCGTGCGCTTCATCTTGTTCGCTCCTTGCTGTAAATATCCACATATAGAGGTAAATTGTTTAACAAATCAAGCGCAGGAAGCGTATCCCGCGCCGATTTTTTGTAAGCTCAAGTTATACCGCAGCGCTTACGGAATAATACGTTAGCCACTTATTGCGCTTTGAGCGCCGTTAACGCCACTTTGGTCATGGCCTCAACGCCCACTTTTAGCGCGCTTTCATCCACATAAAATGCCGGCGAATGATTGCTGGCCGCCGTTTCAGGGTCCGTTCCCTTTGGCGTCACCCCGAGGAAGAAAAACATCCCCGGCGTTTCTAAGGCATAGTAAGCAAAGTCTTCGGCACCTGTGATTAACCCGGGTTCAATCAGCATCTTATCGCCCACCACGCTCGCAAGCACGGGCCGCATACTGGCGACTAATTCGGGATTGTTAACCACCACAGGATAACCTTGGTGGATCTCAGTAGTGGCAGTCGCCCCTAAGGTTTTCGCCGACAGCTCGGCCATTTGCGCTAGACGCACTTTAATATCGGCGCGCATAGGTTGGTCGAAGGTGCGAATAGTGCCAATCAGCTCGACTTCATCGGGAATAATGTTAGAGCGAATACCGCCATTGACCGCGCCAAAACTCACCACCGCCGGCGCTTTAGTGATATCCACCTGACGGCTGACGATCGTTTGCACATTAGTGATAATTTGCGCCGCGGCGACGATAGGATCGACCCCATTCCAAGGACGCGAACCATGGGTTTGGCTGCCTTTCACTTTGATAGTAAAAGAGTCTTCACTCGCCATTGCTGGACCACTGCGCAGGCCAATCATGCCACTCGGCATACTCGAGGTGACATGCATACCAAACACTTGCTCGGGTTTGCGCTGAGCAAACAGCCCTTCTTTGAGCATCAATTCCGCGCCGCCCTCTTCACCCTCTGGCGCACCTTCTTCAGCGGGTTGGAAGATAAACATCACATCCCCCGCTAGGCTGTCTTTCACTTTAACCAAGTTTTCGGCCACGCCCATTAACATAGCCACATGGGTATCGTGCCCACAGGCATGCATCACACCCACTTTTTGATCGCGATAAGTGTCAGTCGCCTTAGAGGCAAAAGGCACATCGACCACTTCAGTCACAGGCAGTGCATCCATATCCGCTCGAATCGCAATCAACGGACCAGGCTTGCCGCCCTTCAGCTTCCCGCCTTTCAAAATGGCCACCACGCCCGTATGTGCCACACCCGTTTGCACTTCTAATCCTAAGGATTTCAGATGTTTTTCAATAATCTTGCTGGTGCGAAACTCACGGTTAGACAACTCAGGGTGTTGATGCAAATCACGACGCCAGTCGATCACCTTTTGCTCCACACCCGCCGCCAACTTAGCCGCATCAGGCATAGCACTGGTCGCCGCTTGCACCGAATTAAAACCCGTGCCCATAAAACTCAAGGCTAAGGCTGAAGCGAGTAAGGTCTTGGAAAAATGAGATTTATTTACTAGGGGCTTAAATTCAAATGATGTTGATGCAGCAAGTGATACAGAGGGTAAAGTCATAGCGATAGCCTATTGTTGTTTTTATAAGCTACCTAAACTACACGGACAAGGAGGAATTGTTAATAGATTTAGTGATAAAGGTAAAAGAGACTGTGCTTCATTAGAGGCTGTCTTTAACCGTCATTCCCTCAATGTTTGTGGGCGGGAATCCAGCTTTTAGATAAATCAACCTGAAAAAAGATAGGGATGGCTGATCTCAGTTAAAGAAACTCAAGGCAACGGAAAAGCTGTCCTAATGCTTGGCATCGTTAGCTTTAGTCACAAAACAACAAATTCACGATTTTCTTTAAAACCACATGGCCATCGGCCTTGGCTATACAACTCAGCCACCTCACTCCATACGCCCTTTTGTCTGAGAGCGGCCTCTCTCGCTGCCATTTTGAAGGCAAAGAGTGCGCCGCCTCTAAAGCTCTCAGTAAAATCATGAGGACCATACACAAGCAAAGGATGTGACCGGCCAATTTTTCTCAGAGATCTGAGCGCAGATTTATACACAAGCATCTCCGCGTCTTTTGTTTCCTCACATTTTTTCGGACCATTCAAAGGATCCTCTTGATCTCTGCTTGTAGGCAGCCACTCCCATCCATATGTAGAACCCAATACGCCTTCAATGGGACTTGCAGCCGAGAGCCAGTCAATAAATTCAACTTGTTTGGCTAGATATTCAGGTGTCATAGGAGGTTAACGCCGTGTTAAAGGAGTTTCAAACTGAAGCAGCAGTTTGAACTCCCAGTGAGTAAAGCGAAGAATTTCAAACACTTTATTACGTTTTGGCTGCTTAGCTTGGTTTACCAGCCAAAGTCTAGCCACCCATTCTAAATCAACAACATAATGCACTTTCGGTTTCTCTACCACCTGTACTGGCTAAAATTACTTGAACCAGAGCTATCATATATGGATGTCTGGCTAAAATGCCTAGCTAACATTGCCTTTCTGAGTAACACAGTATTGCGCGGGAATAATAGTAGTAAAATTTAGTCAGCAACTCACAGAAAATTAAGCTCTTCATCTTGAAGGGATAAAGCACTATCAATGGAGGCTAATAACACACCATAGGTGTAACCGCAGTTGCCCACAAAAATCACTTGATTACCATTGAGTACCATCACCTCTACCCCATGATCGGTTTCCCAGTTGCAGGAGTAATGATAACGAATTGCCCGAGTCTCCATTGTGCTGGTGTCATCCAATATAATGTACAACGGCTGGATATTTGCGGCTATTTCATTGATGGTATTTAAAGAAACCTCCAAATCACCGCAATAATCTTCAAAGTACTTATGCATTTTGAGCATAGCATTTAGAATTTGATGCTTCGTCTCTTGTGTCATCAGAGAAACGTCTTCGAGCATTTTTATGCGTAACTTATCGTTGCCCTGAAGCTCACCTTCAATAATCAGTTCACTAGGTTTGTTGAATAATGGATCGTACATTTTTGTTATCCTTAATCCTCAATTAATTCATCTGGATATAGCGCGATTTGCGCCAAGGATTGTGCAAAAAATTGGCTTAGATCTGGGCTAATAAAGTCCATCATATCGGGGTCATGGGTGTATGCTATCACTTGTCCCATTTGGCCTAATGCCGAGGGCGAATGATCTGCAATCAAGAGTAATGTACCGCCCCCAAATTGTGCAAAGGGCAACCAACCTTCTTGATACCATCCTGATTGGATTTTGGGTTCCCGCACTTCTGGCTCATGATAATTAGCGTAGTGCTGGGCCCGTTTTTTCATTCGGTCACGATATGTAAGAGATGAGGCTAATGACAAAAAATCATACCGGCAAAAGTAATCTTTCCGGGCAAAGACTGTGCTCCACTCATTGCCGCCATTGGCATATCCCCAAAGATCCCTTAGCGGGGAAACTAGTTTAAAACCTAATTGTTTTTCGGCTTCATCTAAGACTAAGTTTGATAAGCCACGATCCAGTTCTAATGTTTGATTCATGTTGGCGTAAACAGCACTCAATGCTTGTAGATACGTCTTAACATCCATTGTATTTATTCCTTCATCTTGACACTTGGCCGCAGTGTTAATCCGTTTGCTTTATACCGCTAACATATACACTTGGCGAACTTATTTAATCGAATTAACCACATAAATTCTATTTTCATATTGCTGCAACAGATTTTGTCGCAGCCTTCTATTACTTACTAAGCCGCTATTCCAGTCATACCTTATTAACTAGATATACAGCCTAATTTTCAGCGTCAAGTGACCCTTACTCAGTTTGATCCCTCGCTCGCCCCGCAAAATATCGGTGAATGAATTAGTCGAGCGTCTTGCAAACCACACGCAGAATACGAGTAAACGTTCGGTGCAACATCCACTACTCGATGATATAGACCAAGCACTAGCGGCAATGTGAGTGTCGTCGCGAGGAACACCATAGAACTCAGTTAATACAATCAGATAGGCGTGCTAAACAAACAACTCCCCCCACGATGCCATAGTGATTATCGGACTAACGGTTAACCCTAATCTTGAGTCAGAGCTTGAGGTATTAGTAATAGCCACTGGCATTGCAACAAAGCCCATAGAAAATCAGGCATCTATAGCGTCACAAATTGATGATAAGTACATTTAAGCGACAACAGCATTAACTCGACTGATGAATTCCTTTATGCATCTCTTTATGCAAGAAGACTACATCTTTATCGATAATTTCGAGTCGCCAGCCATAGTGCTGGGCGAGCCATTCAAAGGTCGCTTCGGCATAAAAGTTGATGTGGGTGGGATCGTTTTTATAGTGCCAGTTGGCAAATGCGGTTTTATCCTGCACACGCTTGGTCATAACCGCCAAAATGCCATTAGGTTTTAATAACCTATCAAGCTGGGCAAGTAACCCTGCGGCACCACTCACGTGTTCAATGACTTCGGTTAAGGTAATAAAGTCGTATTGGCGGACTAAGGTTTCGGGGTTATTAGCGTAATAAAGGTCGTAATTATCGATTTGATAACCGCGCGCCTTTGCCATCAAGCTCAACGCTTTGCCTTCGCCGCAGCCAAAATCGAGCCCTTGGGCCGAAGTGCTAACACGGCTAAGTAGTGGCTCGAGTGTGCGATTTAAAAATGTTTGATAGCCGAGATCATCGGCATGATTCTCGTGCTTATCGTACTCGGCTTTTTCTGCCTCGGCCGAAAGATAAAACTCAGAAGGCACGCTCACCAGTTGGCAGGTTTGGCATTGCTGGTAGCTACGCTTCCTATCTTGATGATAAGCGAGTAATTCAACGCCATGACATAAGGGGCAGATATTCAACAACAATTCCTAGGGATAGTAAGGTGCAAAGTAATGAGAATAGTCATAATGTTCACAAATAATGCTAGCACTGACCAGCTGAAATCGACTATGTCGATGGCCTGATTAAGGTTTAGGGATTTTACGCTCTTTTGCGGCGGCTTCTTTTGCTTCCCGTAAATATTTTTGCTCGCGACTTTCTCTTTCGTCGAACTGTTTTTGTGCCTTAAATTTTTGCTGCGCTTCCCAATCGTTGGTTTGGGATTGTTGCTTAATTTTATCTTCCCGCTCTGTCGTCTCTTTAGTGGCTTGACGGGCCTTTTCTAATTGAGCCTGTTCTAATCGCTGTGAGTCGATGCGAGCCTTATCGGCTTTTTGCTCTAGGGTCAATCTAGGCTTTGGCGCCTCGGCGGCATTCGCTAACGCGAGATGAAAACTAAAGATGAGGACTAGCGATATTAATATTTTAGAGATTAACACTTTAAATAAATACGCCATTCCATGTCTCCTTGTATTCGATAATTGAATGACTCAATGATAAAAGCCAATTCACGCAAGATGTGCAAAACATAGCATAAAATCTGCCTAAGCTTGAAATATGCAGCAGGTGTTCTTAAAAAATATGCTTGAATACAAGTCTTAAACTACACTTTTTAAGTTTCTATTTGAGTGAAACAACAATTAGGTTTATTTTTAACCCCATTGGAATGATGTACTATTGGGCAACTTCGTGTTCAACGAAGACCTAAAATGGGATGTGACTATTTTGCGTCACAAGGGAGTATCCTGAATGATCAGATGGCAACACTTACTTAAGAAACTCAGTACAGATGATCCTGTACTGCAAGAAAAGCTGTCTCTCTGGCAAGCACATCCCCATAAAACCCCCTTAGCCTTAATTCAAGGCTTTAGCTTTATTAGTGCCAACCAAGCCACCCTCAGTTATTTTGAGACTGAATACGATGCTTTTGTGAATGCGACTCCCTATGATTTTTCTCCGAGAATCCAATCTTCAGGCCGCAATAGTGTTGAATTTGCACGGGAAATGATCCTTGAAGCCATTGCTGGCAATAATGTTGAATTCAACTGGCTGCACATGAGCCAACAAGGCAATGAACTGCCGACTCGAATTAATCTCTATCGCTGTTATCTGCAACAACAGCCCGTGGTACTCGTTGAATTACAAGCTCTTAATCGCCGCAATCAAATGCGCGAAACGATTTCTGATGGTTTTGCTCATATTCCCAAAGAAATTTTGTCGACCACGCTCGAAGAAAGTGCCGAAGCTGTGTATATCACTGACACTGATAATCAAATTTTGGCTGTCAATAAAGCCATGTGCCGTATTTGCGGCTATAGCGCTGAGCAGCTCATCAGTAAAACCCCTGAATTTTTAGAGGTAAGAACCCATAATATGGGGGAAGAAACTGAATGCCAAATCGCCTTGAAACAAAGGGGATTTTGGCAGGGCGAAACGTGGAAAAGACGTTCAGATGGCAGTAACTTTCCTGCTTGGCAGAGCAGTCGTAAAATCGTCACTGAAGATAATGCTCATTATAATGTGAATATTTTCAGTGATATTAGTACTAAAAAACTATTAGAAACCCAGCTAACAACTCGGGCTATGTACGATACCTTGACTGGATTACCTAACCGGTTCCATCTCAAACAGATCCTCAATAGTGCCCTCGAAAAACTTAAAACAGATCCCCTCGCACTGGGCGCGTTGATGTTTTTAGATCTCAATGGTTTCAAGAATATCAATGACAGCTTCGGTCACTCCATGGGCGATAGAGTATTACAACTCGTCGCCGCCCGCCTCGAGGCGGGTTGCATCGAAAAGGCCGATATAGCCCGTATGGGAGGAGATGAGTTTACCTTAGTGCTGCAAGACTGTAGCTGTAAAGATGAAATTCAGCTGTTTGCAGAGCAGATTCTCAGCTTATTTGAGAGCCCCTTTGAAATTGAAGGCCAAAAGTTCTTCCTCGGCACCAGCATAGGCATCGCGCTATTTCCTACCCACAGTAACCAAGCGGGACAGCTGATTAGTCTTGCCGATACTGCCATGTATTGCGCTAAAAAGAGCTTACCGCATCTCGTGTTTTACGATAAGGAGATGAGCCTAGCAGCCGAGTTAAAATTAAAGTTAATCAATAACCTAAGACATGCGCATAGCCTAAAACAATTCACTCTCGCTTATCAAGCCATAGTCGATTTACACACAAATCAAACTATTGCTGCCGAAGCACTGCTCCGCTGGCAGAAGTCACCGACAGAATATTATGAAGCTGCCGACTTTGTGCCATTGCTTGAGGAAACAGGATTAATTGTCAGCATTGGCCAATGGGTATTAGAACAGGCCTGTGTACAAGCGGCCCTCTGGCGAGCACATTATCAACCCGACTTTAGAATTTCAGTCAATGTGTCACCACTGCAATTAGAACACTTAGATTTTATCGACCAAGTTATAAATGCCTTAGAAATTGCGAAGTTACCTGCTGAAGCACTGATTTTAGAAATTACCGAATCGGCATTGTTACGACAACCGGAGCAAGCACGACTCACACTCAATCGTATCAAAGCGTTAGGTGTCAGTATTGCCATCGATGATTTTGGGACTGGGTTATCGTCACTCAGTCGCTTAGGGACTTTGCCAATAGACAGCGTCAAAATTGATGCCGAGTTTGCCTTGCGCTTAAACGAAGTCTCAGGACAAAAGCTCTGCAATGCTATAGTGCAACTCGCACAAGCACTCGACATTCACTTCGTCGCAGAAGGCATTGAAACTCAACAACAAAAAGACATAATGACTGACATGGGTCAAGGTTTCGCCCAAGGATTTCTATTTGGCTACCCGAGTTCAGTTGAAAACTTCACCCAAGCCTTTCTTGCTGAAAAACGCTTAGCCTAGAACAGATTTAGGACTGCCGATGTTCGCATCGGCTCGATAATCCGACTTGCGTACCAAATTATCGCTCTCAACGTTTACAACGGAAAACGAAAGATTTCGCTAAGGTTTTATCGAAATATTTTGATGGGGCGCGAACTAAGGGGAAAGATTTTCTTGCAGAAAACATATGATTTAAGCTCGATAGCCCTGCCAGCACGCCATTTACTAATAGTAATGAATGGAATTACTCCCCTACAAAGCCAGTGATGGCCTGGCAAAGCACTCTCATCATTATCAACAAAAACACCATATTTAAAGCTCGATAGCCCTGCCAGCACGCCATTTACTAATAGTAATGAATGGAATCACTCCCCTGCAAAGCCAGTGATGGCCTAACAAAGCACTCTCATCATTCTCAATAAAAACACCATATTTAAAGCTCGATAGCCCTGCCAGCACGCCATTTACTAATAGTAATGAATGGAATTACTCCCCTGCAAAGCAATTGGCTGGCAAAGCTATCTCATCATTTGCTGCGCAAATGAATCCTAGTTATTAAACCGTATTTCACATTAAGTTAGCGTGATCTGAATAAGATTTTGACTATTTTAATTCGTACGGAGTCTCAAAACTCAATAACTTAAAAGCACTAATTCATACTTAAAAAATCTAAGACTCAATAGCCTTAACCCCATCAACTATACCTTACCACTGGATTCATTTGAGTTCTGATAACGAACCTGCACTGTACTCGGCATCGCCTTAATCCGCAGTTCCACCATAGCATCAAATGCCATCATTAACGGCTGAACATCAAGGGTAGGATCGAGGGCGCTTAACATATAAGCGCAAGCTTCTAAGGTCGATAAACTATCGCTACGACTCGATTTACGGATCCGATAGCGCGATTCATAACCTTCAGCCAAATGCACCGCAGGATACTGGGCTAACCAAGGATTCAGCTGCAGCATTTTGAATGCCTTACGCCAAGTGCCATCGAGCAACAGCAATATACAATCAGGATTAATACTTTGCTGTTCAACACTTACACTTAACGCAGAGGGATAGACGAGATAAATAGGCTTATTACACGCCGCTAAATATTCCCGTAAACCGTTGAAATCAGACTCGCTTTCACCCACATAAACTTGCGTTTTAGGTACAGCAAGACTCAATACCCGCACACTATTCTTCTTATGTTCGACTTCACTCGGGTGCTGTAAAACCACCAACTGAGTCATTGGAGAGATAGGCTGAACACTCGCACATAAGCAAGCATTTTGCGGATAACGACAGATAGAACAATAGTGACGAGACAAGCTTTACCCTCGGTTTAGTGAGTTATTTTACGAGTATACCAAAGGATAAAAGGGTATTAGACACAATAAAAAATACCCACAGTTCGCGGTCAAACAAACTGTGGGTAAAGGGTGTACTCTGTAATTAATCAGTGCAGCGAACTAATGCTCGCCAACTAACTGCTCTTGGTGCCAGTGGTCGAATCGACTCAGCGCCATCATCAACAATAAACTGATAGAAAATACGCCCATGACGAGTGCTACTGCGTAAGGTGCAGTTAAATTCGTTTGCTGTATAAGTCCAGCTAAAACGGATGCACCACTCATCTGAATAAAACCTAGCATAGCCGCGGCAGTCCCCGCTCGCTCACCGAAAGCTGACAGCGCCATACTCGTCGCGGGGCCGAGTAAGAAGGCAAATCCCACACATAACAACATCATAGGTAACATGAAGTTAAAAGCTGCTGCCATCCCTGTATTTGGGCCAAACTGTTGGCCCGCCACTGTCGCCACTGAAGACAGAACGAGTAAAGACAGAGCCAAAATAACCGTTGGACGATTACCCAGTTTGCGAATGACGATCGGTGCCGCAAAACAGGCCACGATATTAAACACAGCATTGAGCCCGAATAAACCACTAAACGCCAGCTCAGAAACCCCTAAATGCCCAATCAACCACACAGGCGCATAAGACACATAACTCAAAATAGCCGCCATAGCTGACATACAAGCAAAGGCATAAAACAAAAAGTGGGTGTTACCGAGTACAGGTTTGAATCTGCCCCAACGGTAAAGTGGGCCAGTAGTAACAGTGTTGGCTGGACGAGTCTCAGGTAAGCGATAACCGACAACGAGCATCATCAACATGGCATATAACGTCATGAAAACGAAGGTTGAACGCCAGCCGAATTGCATCGCTAACAAGCCACCTAAGGTTGGTGCTAAAGCTGGGATCACGCAAATCGCACCATTTAAGTAACTGTAAATTTTAGCGCCTTCTTTTTGTGAGTAGCAGTCGCGCACCGCACTAAACACCACGATAGAAGTTGAACAGGCGGCTAAACCTTGCAGCACACGAGCAATCTGTAACCAATGAAACTCGATGGCCGCGGCAGCGAGTAGGCTACTTGCGCCGTAGAGTAAGACCCCGAAAATGGCCACAGGACGGCGGCCATAACGGTCGGCTAATGGCCCAATCAACACTTGGCCTAAGCCCATGGCGAATAAAAACAATACGAGCGTGGATTGCACATCACTGGCAGATACGGCGAATTCTGTCGCCATAGTTGGCATTGAAGGTAAATAAATATCGATGGCTAATGGGCTGAGCAGCACCATAGACATCAGGATAGGTAACAGATTACGCCGCATAAATAATCTCAGTTGATCAGGGAAAGGTATTTCAGTGGGCGCTATTTTAATTAACTCAAGGTATGAACAGAAATGGTATAATTTCCAAAGTAAATTTCCTCTGAGGAATATCTGTGAATATCGACAACTTAGCTAGAATCGATTTGAACTTGCTGGTCATACTCAAAGTGCTGCTAGAGGAGCAGAGTGTCACTCGCGCCGCCAGCCGATTACATATAAGTCAGTCAGCCCTCAGTAAGAGCTTAAATCGACTCAGAGAAACCTTAGATGATCCCCTATTTCAGCGCACGGCGCATGGCTTAAAACCCACAGCGCACGCCCTCATTCTTGGGCAAAAACTACCGAATATATTGCAAGACTTGTATCAACTCACTCAGCCTCCGACCTTTAATCCTGCCAGTAGCAATCGACAATTTTCTTTTGCCATGGTGGAAAGCGCCTATGAAACCTTAATCCCATATTTTATCGGCCCTATGCTGACCACGGCACCCAACGTCAAACTCGACTCCTATGTCTGGACCGAAAAATCGATGCAGGATTTGCAGCAAGGGCAAATCGACTTTGGCATTTCAGGGCGAGATTTGCATCCACTGTCGGATTTTCAAGTGGATCGCCTGCCCGAAGGGATTGCCTATCAAACATTATTTACCGATCAACAAGTCTGCTTAGTGCGAGAGGATCACCCGCTGATGGCGGCGCTCACCTCAGAACAATGGAATTTACCCCTTTACCTCGATATGGCCCATGTGCAGGTTCGTTGTGAAGGTAGTGATTGGTGGGCACTGGATTACTTTCTTGCCGATCTTGGGCATAGACGCCGGATCAGCACGACTGTACCCGACTTTTATGGTGCCGCCAGCGTTTGCGCCCACAGCAATTTAATCTTCACTCTGCCTTCGAGCTTTGCCCGTCACGCCTGCCAACTTTATCCGCTCAAACAACTGCCACTGCCTTTCGAATTTATGCCAATGGCCTATGTGTTGTTATGGCATCAAAGAAATGATGAAGATCAAGGGCATAAATGGATTAGAGAAACCATTTGTCAAAGTGTGGCTAAGTTATTCAATCCCACAGAAATGCTTTAACACGACAAAAACGGTCAGTAAAAAGCCCGACAAAGCAAAGGCTTTATCGGGCTAATATCGAGGCACGCTATTAAGAATAGCGATTACAGAATAAATGTCGCGACTTGCGCATTCAGATCATTAGCGCGAGCTTTTAAGCCCCTCGCCTGTGCCAAATCTGCCATGGCCGATGCGGTAATCTCATCGGTCACATCTTTAATCGCAACCGTATTCTGGGTTATTTCACCCGTCACTTGAGTCTGTTCTTCCGCTGCGGTAGCAATTTGGCCTGCCATATCTGAAATCACATTGACCGCTTGCGTAATCTCTTCAAGGGCTTTCGCCGCCGCATTGGCATCCTCTACGCTATGACCCGCTAATGCTTGGCTGCTTTCCATCAAGCTGACTGCTCGAGCGGTAGTGCGTTGTAGCGTTTCAATCGTGGTATGTACTTCCTGAGTCGAATCCTGTGTACGACGTGACAGTACTCGAACTTCATCGGCAACGACCGCAAAGCCACGACCCTGCTCACCGGCACGCGCCGCTTCAATGGCTGCGTTAAGCGCCAACAAGTTGGTTTGTTCAGCAATCCCTTGAATCGTCGCCAGAATACTCGAGATAGACTTAGCGTGACGACTTAAATCGCCGATGACATCCGTTGCTTGAGTCACTTCATCGGCGAGTGAATTAATCGAGTTACGAGTTTTATTCACTAACTCTTTACCCTGTAAACTGCTCGCCGCAGACTGTTGAGCCGCTGTTGCCGTGTTCTCAGCATTGGCTGCAATCTCATTAGTCGCACTCGCCATTTCAGTTACCGCAGTCGCGACCATAGCGACTTCTTGCTGTTGACGTTGTAACTCCGCAACTGAAGTTTGCGTGGTGGTAAGACTACGTTCAGCATCGGCATCTAACTCATTCGCTAATTGGCGAATATGGCTGATCAGCTGATGTTGACTGCCCACAAAGCGGTTAAAACTGTCGGCAAGCACGCCCACTTCATCTTGAGTGTCGACAGAAATACGTTGAGTTAAATCACCATTACCATCGGCAATACGCGCAAGAGCTTGCGATACTCGACTCAGAGGACCCAGTAACATGCCAACTAACCAAGAAATGGCTAACACACTCAGCAACAGTACGAGTGCAGAGAGACCCAATTGAGTGAGTAATAGGTTAGACAATGGCGCTTCTAGCGTTTCCTTATCAAGCACTAACACTAATTCCCAATCTGTATTAGGGATATCAACGCTCCAGACTAATTTGTCACGTCCTTCATTTTCAAAATACATAGGCAACAGAGTGCCCGCTGCACGGCTCTGTTCTGGTAAGTTGCGATTAAGCTCGTTGTCGATTTCACCTATAGGTTTCATCGTCTTAGCTTGATCTTTATAAGCGATCACTGTGCCATCTTTGTGCATCATAATGGCATAACCGTTTGCCGGTAACTTCATCCGATTAACACCGTCAACTAGGCTTGCGATAGATAAGTCACCACCCACAACACCTTGTGCGGTAGGCTGCGCCATAGTCACAACCAGAATGTTATAGGCAACATCCACGTAAGGTTTTGTCAAAATAAGACCGCGCTCACTGATGGCTTGTTGATACCAAGGGCGGCTGCGAGGATCATAGCCCGTACGATCAATACTCGGATCAGAATCCAACATTTGCCCTGCTTGAGAGCCAAAATAGGTCAGCTGGAAACGGCCCGATGCCTGTGCTTGTTGAAGTGTATTGAGGCTGTCACCTTCAACTTTGTTCGCCAGGGCTCCCATAATATCTTGGCGGCCAGCCAACCATTCTTGGATCCGCTCAGCCTGCTGTTCACCTAAGCGCTGCACTTGTTCTAGGCTGTTTTGTAACAGCTGGGATTTTTGGCTGGAATAACTTTGCCATGACAACAAACCAATCACGAGTGAAAGGGCTGCCACGACAGAGAACAGAATTTTTTGCTTGAGCGAATATGAGTTCATGTTGGCGTCTAATTAATTAACAAAGCAGTGAAACAAGAGGGTGTTTGAGCGGGTCGAACGAACATTTACAACCAATATAATAAGGCGGCTAACTGAGTTAAAACTGCAGTTAAATTTGAGCTGAATTTTCTCATATTCTGTACAGTTAGCAAAGAAATTGCTCAGATTTACATCAAAAAGATTTTAGCAAACACATATAATTAACCAACCATCATTCAAGCAACAACATATAGATAGGCATGCGATCACATATCAAAGTAATGCGCAACACCAAAATGGCCTCTGGAGTAAAATAAAGTAAATTAATCAAGATTAACGTGACCTAGACGCACTCGCTATTGCACACTAAATGTCCACTGCCTATCGAGGAGTTCTTATGATTTTTCAACAGTTCCAACAGAGCCCACTGCAGACCCGAATTTCTGGCCCACGGGCTTGGTTAGCGATGGCAATTAGCATTAGCCTAATTTGTTTATCACTATTTTTATTGCCCTTCGTGCTCTTATTTGGTGCCATTGCGCTCGGTTGTTTAGTCCTATTTAGCCGTTTTTATATGGCACGTCAGTTGGCTAAGTTTAATCAGGCTCAGGCAAACGCAATGCAGCATGCCCACGCGAGAGAGGAGCCGCAGAGTCAGGTTTATGGATCTGACACTATTGTTAGGGAATCTAATGCGACACGCCATCAAGGGCGCACTTTTGAGCATAAAGAGGATGAACACTAGTTCAATCGAAGCAAAACTGCGCTCAAGCGAGTAAGGTCCGGGCGCGTTTAAGGCTATGAATTTCGGCGGGATCTTGGGTTACCTCAAGCACATTTTCAATCTGTAATACCAGTGAACGCCACAGAGGCTCGATAATATCCGCCTCTTTTTTATTGGCATTTTGCCGTGCCAGCTTAAGCAAAGCCGCAGATCCAACGACATCAATTCGCCCTAAGATACCGTCGGCCAGTGCCATACTCAGCTCAATCATCGCAGGCACACTGTGGCTATACTTGATCACTTGGCGCAAATAATCCTCAGCTTGAGTCAAATCACTGCCAAAGGCATTGTCATCATTGAGCATATGCTGCGCCCGCGTGAGCATAGCATCGAGTTGTCCTTGCTCGGCAGCTTCGGCCATCCAATGCTCACTGGCAATCATATCTCGAGTACAACCATCTCCATTGGCAAGCATTAATGCTAAATGATACTGAGCATGGGGATAACCTGCTTGCGCGGCTTTGCTTATAAAATGATAGGCTTGAGTTAAGTTCTTTTGCTGGTAATGCAATACACCTAGATTCGCCATCGCTTCGGTTTGCTCGCCATCTGCCGCACCTTGTAAATATTGCTGTGCTAACTTGCTGTCGGGTTGAAACGACTCACTGCCTACAAGATAAAAATATCCCAATAACGCCATCGCATTGACCACACCTGCTGCTGCTGCAGTGGCAATGATCTGTTCACCTTTAGCCACTTCTGGCGCGCCTTGATAACCGTGGATCAGTGCTACGCCATGCTCATGTAAGGCTTCCATGTGCTTAGGTGCCGCAAGGGAAAACCAATAGGCCGCCCGGGCAAAACTGTCAGCAGCGCTAATGTGAGAAATGACATTTAGAGGTGAAACTGTGGATAAATCTTGGCTTGATATAGCTTCGGCTTCAGCCACAAGTTCTTGCTCTTTCAGTATCAAAGCCTTGGTCTTAAACGATATCCCCACCAAATACTGCGCTTGCGGGTCATCTTCCATCACAGCGCGGTAGCACAAGTCCCTCACCGTCATTGCGTCAGTCGCTTCATAACAGTAGTCAGGGGCAACTCGACCTTTAACCTTAGGATACAAGTGCTCGACTAAAGTCAGAACATCTTTAATGGATTTTCGCGCTAGCGCGAGTAATTGTTCTTGGGTGAGATGGTATTTCTCAGGATGAGCGCCGCGGTTACCGTCGGCACGCAATCGATGCAGGGCACGAGTGGTCTTCACATCAATCACGCGCCGCTGATTTAGCTGTTCGATCCTATCGTATAAATTCGGACTCGAAAACGCGATTTGCTTATCTTGCCCCAGTAACTCTGTAAGTTTATGGGTAAAACTGCGAATGTGTAGCAGCGACTGTGTCGGTACATCCTGCACATAGCTTTTAGCCTTGAGGTAATCATCACTCAAGGAGACCGAAAAATCGTGGATAAACTCACTATCCTTAATGACTGTTTTCGTCCCCATGAGTGATTCCCTGCAGGCTGAATTGATGTTGCACTATTCGACGCTTGGTTTTTTCGACACCATATATAAGCGGAACAAAGCGACGTTAACGAATAATCCAATAAAAGACATAAAAGTATCCGCTAACATTTGCACAGGTAATCCGCCCATGGACGCTAACCCAGAAAGCTGGCTACCTATGACTGAGAGTGGTAAATATAACATCAATAATGCAATGGTTTTCAGTACGATAGGGCCACTAAAACTAAAACTACCCTTAATCGCTTCTAGCGGTGTTAAGCGCTCAACCACAACCATAAAGTTCACATAGGCTAAACGCGCAAAGAGATAGAAGCTAATTACCAATCCTACCAGCCACACAGGACCGAAGGCGGCAAACAGCATCACTGGTGCTAAAATCGCTAGACCAGAAAACACCCCAGCCAATAATAATGGTGGAACAAAAGGTAAACTCGCCTTCAACACCACTCCCGCTGAAGGACTATGCCCTTGTGAGCGCAGTTCTAAAAACAGAGTCAAAGCGGCAATTAATACCGAAAAAGTAAGTAGTAACAGCATCATGGCGATCATATGCGGCGCGCCAAACTGTGGGTTTTCTAGATCAACTTTACTCATCTCTATACCAAGCCATAACTGGATCCCCACTTGGATCAAGAGTAATGGGATCGTCAGCATAGCGAGTTGCGCCAGATGATTACGGAAGAAGTTATAGGCTTCTGACAAAATTGCGGATAGTGACATGCGACTTTCCAAATAATTGAAATGAATTAACACTTAGAATTGCCGCTAAGGATACCGAAAATCCCTTGGCAATGCACAGTAGAAATCACCAGTGTGAACCGTAAATCACAGAAAACTACTGCAACAAAAGTGACAAACCCGCTAAACTGTCCAGCGAACTCGTGCGCAAACCATCAAAGGACGCTTCCATATGAAACACACTCTGACCTTCTCTATCCTCCTCAGCACTTGTATTTTAGCGGCGCCCGCCAGTGCAGGCTGGTTAGATAACTTGGCAGGAACTCAAGCCAAAACTGAAAAAGCGACCACTACAGCAGCGGCTACTCAGTCGAATGATTTAGTTGGTAGCGTCATGTCACAATTGGGTTTAAACCAAACTCAAGCCGAAGGTGGCTTAGGCAGTTTATTAGGCTTAGCGCAATCAAGCCTAGGAACAACCGACTACTCAAAACTGGCTGCCAGCATCCCTAATGCCGATAGTTTGCTCGCCGCTGCGCCTAAATTGGACTCAAAATCGGGTGTTTCTGGCTTATTATCCAAAGCGGGTGATTTAGGTTCATCACTGCAAGGCAGTGCTATGGTATTAGACGCCTTTGAAAAATTGGGTATTTCTAAAGATCTAGCAATGCCAATGATCAACATAGCTAAGTCTTACTTAGATACCAATGGCACTGAAGGCACCTCAGACTTACTGGTGAAAGGCCTGAACTCGCTACTGTAATTCAGTCTTACCTCACCCTAAGCAATACAAGGTTTAGGGTGAACTTTCACTTCCCAATCGACTCTACTTTATATTCCCTCCAGCATGAGAACCGCCAAATATGATTGCGAAATTAAGACGATTTTTTGAAGCTCATACTCAAGCAGTCTCCCCTGAAGACAAGGCACATCAACTTAAACTGGCCGCAGCGAGTATGTTACTTGAAGTCGTGTTTGCCGATGAGACCTTAACGGCAGAGGAAGAAGCCTTATTACCTAAGCTGCTAACCGATACCTTATCAATGTCAGAAGTAGACGCTAAGATACTGATTGATGAAGCTAAAAGCGTACAAGGCAGCGCGACCTCACTCTTTGAATTCACCTCAGCCATTAACGCTGAATTTAGCCTAGCGCAAAAGCAGCAATTGTTGCTCGCAATGTGGCAACTGGCCTACGCCGATGGCCAGCTATCCCAATATGAAGACCAGATCATTCGACGCACCGCCGATTTGTTGCACCTCAAACACAGCGAGTTGATCCAAATGCGTAATCTTGCCATAGCTGCAACCCAACAAACTGGCTAGCCACATCCACTATTCAATCAAAGTGCAAATCAACAAAAGCCCATAAAAAAGCGTGAATGCGAAACACCCGTTCCCCATTCACGCGATTGCTTTCTTAAGACTAAATTGATATCGCTCTTTGGCTAAAAATATTTTTACTGCCGCCCTACTCACCAAAACACTAAGCTAAACAAGCTCCTAAGCTAACGCTTTACCGATTTCATATCCCGAACCGTGTAATTCAGTCAACTTAGTCCTTAGCCCGCCCATCTCCATCTTCAATCCTTTCTTAGTCGCTAATTGAGATAACCAACTGGTTTTTTCATCATCCTCAATCGTATCCCACTCATCTAGAACTTTGTAAGATAAGCATAATAACGCAGCAAGTTTTGAAAATGGGTTTGAATCCTTAGGGTGGTCTTGATACAAAATGCCTTGCACTAACGCTGGTGTAAACTTCCAATTTTTCGCTAGTAATGCGCCAATATCAGGGGAATCATATCCAAGTAACTCGCGCTCAAACTGATGCTTATCTTTACCCTGCGCCACAGCTTCGGCAATTTTCGCCGCATCTTCAGGCGATACTGCCGCAATCAATAGATCGCCAATACGATGTAAGATACCGCAAGTAAAAGCCTCTTCTGGGACTGCGCCACAACGCTTTGCCATTTCTTGGCTATAAAGCGCAATCTCAAAGGTTTGCCCCCAAAACTGGGCTAAATCTATTCCTTCACACTTAGGGACGGCACCAATCACCGCCGATGCTAGCACTAAGGTTCGTAGGGTTTGCATCCCAAGACGCACAACAGCTTCATCGATAGTGCCAACCTCTCGACTGCGTCCATAGTGGGCACAGTTAGCAAGGCGTAACACCCTAGCGCTAATTAAGGGATCGTGTGAAACTTTAGTGGCAATGCTTTTTACTGTCGCATTGTCATCATTGACCGCATCTAACAATTCACTGATCGCCTTAGGTAACCTAGGTAACTCATCGACACGATTGAGCAACGCAGCTGAATCCATATTTATTCTCCTTCCGTATGAATGATCAAAATATAGAACACAAGTTATCGCCTCGCTCACCGAGATACATTAAATATCAGTAATGTGCAGTCCTTCGGCAACAAAGCTTGGCGGCCATCAGACTTAAGGTTTACCTCTTTATTTCATTCAATTTAATCGCACTCAATCATATCCAGTTTCGAAATCCACTAAGCCACACAAAAAAGCCCCAAACTCTTATGACAATAAAGAGTTCGGGGCTTTTTTAATTAACCCATCATGTTGATTTAGCCCCAGAGGGTGCGAATATTACTCAGGTAACGCCAAACTTTGTTTGCGACTAATATGGGTCTTTTGCCACCACAAAAATGGCGCGACCACTAAGATCAACACAAGCACGTAGGACATACTTGCACCTAGGGCAAAACCTAATACTAAGCAAAACGCACAACCCAGCGCCACCAGCGGCCAATTGTGCCGTGGTAATAACTTAGCGGCAGCGAGCATAGCCATCAAATAGATCACCACAAATACGCCGTTGCTCCATGCAATAAGGTGCTCTAACTCTTGCCCGGTAAAATAAGTCAGTACGATAACGCTTGCCATCACAGATAACAGCGCAGCAAGTGCTCGAATAGGTACACCATGAGCATTCTTAACGGCAAAGAAGCGCGGTAAAATGCCTTCACAACTAAAACTCCAGACCAGACGTGCCGCACTGGCCGCATACACGTTAACGGTTGCCAATCCACTTGCGATACCTAACACACCAATCACTTGTGCGCCGTAACCACCGAGTAGTTGGTCAAACACGCCGATCATGGCAACACTTTTATCTGTCGGCACTAATAGCAATAAAAGTGTACAAGCCACATAAATCACGCCCACCAGCACTGTGCCCATCATCATAGCGGGGATCATATCCTGCTGCGGACGACGAAAATCATCGGCAAGATGCGTCATAGCTTCTATACCCAAGAAACTCCAAAAAGCGATGCCAGCGGCAATCATCACGGTTGGCATTTCAGGCATACCATGGCTAGCAAGTGTCGTGAGATGACCTTGCTGAAAACTACTCGCACCAAACAAAACCACAACAACGGCGACAATGCAAAGTGTCAGGCCAAATTGCAGCTTAGCCGACACTTGGATGCCTCTTAAATTAATCAGAAACAAGCCAAAAATCACGAGTATTTCAACACCAACCTTGGACCAACCCGATATCGGTATTAAGGCATTCACAAACTGGAAGGTCATCAAAATCGCGGCCGGTGCCCCCATGGGCACAACCAGTAAAAAGATCAGTCCAATTGTTCGACCAGCAGTGCGACCAAAGGCTTTTTCGACAAAGTAAGCGGGGCCTGCGGCATGGGGAAATACACTCGCTAAACGACCAAAGACCAGTGCCACTGGAATAATGGCCAAGGTTAACAAGATCCATGCGACTAAGGCGCCAGAATGCGCTTTTTCAATAGTCATCTGAGGCAAAATAAATACCCCTGTACCGAGCAAAGTGGTCGCCATTAAACCCGCACCTTGCCAACGACCTATAGTTCCGCTATTTGAATTCATCTGTTAATATTCTGTGGTTTTTGAGCTGTCAGTATAATGAGATTTCGCCCTACAATCTGCCGTTAATTTCAGTGTTCTCCACGTCCAATACCGGCAAAATCGCGGCAAATAACGTTATTTCCATCAAAATGACGGCCAGCTTAAATTTTGGTAAAATTTTAAGCAAAAATACTCAGCAAATTCTGTGGTTATTCAAACCAATGGCAAAATAACACACAGATTCAATATAGCCATTTTCACAGGAGTCACCCTTGGATAAATTCGATACGGCCATCATTCATAGTTTGCGTCAGGATGCGCGCCAGAGCGTGTCGAATATCGCCGAACAGGTCAATCTATCCCGTAGTGCGGTTGCCGAGCGCATAAAAAAGCTCGAACAAACTGGAGTGATCCGTGGCTATCAAGTGCTCTTGAGTGAGTCGCAAAAAGAAGGAGTATCGGCTTATTTCGAAATCCAGCATCAATGTCCACGTTGCGCCGACGTGGTACACGTATTCCAAGCGATCCCCGAAGTGATTACCTGCCGTGGTATTTCTGGTGATATGGATTTACTCGTGTACGTGCATGCGCCTTCGATGCGCCGCCTGCATGAGATCCGTGAGTATATCGACACTCACACTGACATCATCAAGATCAAAACCCATGTGGTAATGAGTGAATGGATTAATAACCTCGGCGAGTAAATCGTGCCTCCCTAAAACAAGAAACGCCACCCTTAGGAATAAGGTGGCGAGGCCCGTTTGGAGGCAGGGCAAAATATTGAAGTGTAAAATATGGCATCCTTGCCCAGCGACCTCCCTGTTACACAACCAACCGCGGCTAGACTTAACCCTTGAGAGCTCAGCCAGCGCCGCAAGGGCCTCATCTACAATGTTTTCCTTTGACATTGTTTCCGCGATCCGTCGATTCCATTGATTATTATGATTTTTTCGTCATTAATTAACGGTACGCATTAAGCGATCGTCATTTGTCCTGTATAGAGTATGAAGTTACGTAGCAGTAATACCCCGATCAAGCTCAAGCAAGCCGTCCCCGCCACGTAGGCCCATTTCCGTTTAGATGTCGCCGTCATAAACAGATTCATCGCCAATGGTCCAGACAAACCGAGTCCAATAATACCAAGCCAGAAAATCCATCCCCAGAAGCCATACCCTAAGGCATTAAAGGCGGCAATTTTACTCTGTCCACCTGTTAGCACTAAGCCCATAAAGAAGGTAAAAATCAGCACGATTTCGACTAAAATCAGTGGGATTTCAACCTTGTGGATAAAGTGCACCTCTTTGTCATTAGGTTTGCCATTCATCAACACGCCACCGAGTAAAGATGATGCCGCACCGGAAGACAAACCAGATGCCAAAAACAGCAGAGGTAACACAGGGTTTTTAAGCATGGGATAGCCTGGCAAGGCCGAGAGCAGGAAGCCTGTATACGCGCCCAATGCCAAGGATAGAATCACGAGCAATCCTGTAATTGTCGCTTCAAATCGAGCCAATAATGCGGTCAACTTAAGCACAATAGGAAAGCGTGTTTCACACCAAGCATCAACAGGTTTACGGAAGGTTAAACCAATCCACATAAACATGAATACTTGGTAAATCAGCAGAATAAGCACGCCCATCGACATGACAGATTTAGGGTTGTAGAACACCAAAATCTTCCAAAAATCGAGAGGTTTAGTTAAGTCTGCGACCAATATCCCTAACCCGGCCATCACAGCTACAGGCGCGACAATACAAGCGGCTCGCACAAAACCAGACTGATAGGCGTTTTGCTTCAAAACAAAATGTTTCAACAGTACGGCGAAGAACATGGCTCCCGCAGATACACCTGCTAAAAACAGGTAAATTGCAATCGGCCAATGCCACACTAAGGTATCAAAATGTAGGGCACTCATAGTATCACCTCCCCTGATTTTGCAACGATACGGAACAATTTAGGTCTCGTTCCAAGATCAACCTTAGTGCGCTGGGTTGGATTAGACCGCAGAACTTGAACAACCTCAGAAGTCGGATCTTTTAAATTACCGAACACGAGTGCCTTTGTTGGACAAGCAGCAACACAGGCAGGTTGTTTACCTTGAGCTAGGTTAGTTTCTCGGCAGAAATCACACTTATCCGCCGCATGGGTGACAGGATTAATAAAACGGACTTGATAAGGACAAGCTGCAATACAGTATTGGCAACCTACGCATTTCCATGCATCGACAGAAACGATACCCGTTTCTTTATCAATAAATGCAGCTCCAGTTGGACATACATTTACACAGGGCGCGTCTTCACAATGCTGACAAGACTTGCGACTAAAGTGATAAAACTGATTAGGGTATTCGCCAAAGGGACCCGCTTGCTTAATTTGAAGCCTAGACACACCTTCGGGTACATTATTCACTTCACGACAAGCCACCTCACACGCTTGGCAACCTATACACTTAGTTTCATCATGAATAAGTGCATATTTGACATCAGGTTCTGCTTTAACACTATCCGATGCATTCACTGTGGCGAGTAATGATGCACCTGTAGCGCCGGCAAATAAGGCACAGGTGCCTTTTAGAAATCTTCTTTTTGAATTTTCCATAACCTTACTCCTGCTTGCCAGTGTGGCAACTGCTACATAGCTCACTGCGAACCTTCGGCGTCATATCCGCCATTGGATCCGTTGGGCTATGTAATTTATGGCAGGCGGCACAAGGCACTTTTTGAGCATGTACGTTATGCGTCCAATCTGCTCCACTGAGTTTTTTCTTGGTATGACACTTCTGACACACTCTCAGCTGAACCGTCAGATCCGACGATTCTTCCATACCAAAGACCACCATATCATTCGGTTTCTTAGGGTGATCGCCCTTTTCTCCATGACAGGAAGAACAGCTCATTTTCATCGCATCTTGACCATGATGCCCTAACATTTGACCATTACGCTTGTGACACTTCATACAAGCATCACTGTTAATTTGATTGGCTGGCTCAGCACTCATTGCAGAAAAGCTTAAAAGCAACGCAGCAGCACCTAAGCGTAACGACCACAGCCATTGTCTTTTGGACATAGGAAGTCCTCACATTTATCCGTAGGAAGGTAAAGAAGGGGTCGAGTTCGGATAATTCCGAACCCGACGGTCAAGATCACACAGCCAAGGCTTGCTTAAGACTCTGAGTATCCCACTGTTTATGCTGGTTCATTTCAATGAAACTGATATTGAACTTGCTAAACAGTTTTTTCAGTGGTGAGTTAGTTTCTTTGCCAAAATCACTGATCACCATTTTCACTTCAGATGAATCATGGTCGATCAATACATAATCGAGTCGGCATTCATGATTTAATTCCGTATCATGTTTGTCCATCTCAAATACAGTGTCTAATGGCACGTTACAACAAACATCGTATTTACCTTCAACAACTGTTTTTAATGATTTAAAAAAATTGAAGCTTTGTTTATCAAACAATACTGGTTTAAGTTTCATCTCATGATGTGCGGCTTCATCAGGACCTGCTTTAAAAAACTTAATGCAAGTCATGACAAACATCACAAACACGAATGGTACTGCTACGAATAGTACGAAGTACATAAACGCATAGCTGAGAATGACTGAAGTATTCATACACGCCTCCAAAAACTAATTTATTTTTTGTTATCTCCTTTAAAGCAACTTTAGTATTATTTGAAAACACTTATCTTTTCTTGACGCATGTCACACTTGCAAATAACAACTTAAATATAAACAATGATTTACATGGCTCGTCACATTGCAAAATTATGTAAATCTTAAATACAAATATTGATACTTGATAATTCAGTATTTGTATTTTAAATATGTAAATATCAGTTTTTGAAATTTTAAATTTTATGAAAAACCATTTTAAATATTAAAAATAAAACAAAAAAACCTTTGATACACATAGATAAAATCTAGATCCAAAACTTGGGATTAGTTTCACATTAAAATTATTAATTAGCACCATAATTAGGCATTGATTTAAGTATTTGCTCAATATTAAGGAATATAAAAAATGCACATTAGTAACATGGATGGCCTCGATATTCTGAGTTTAAAAATACTTGTTTCATTATATGAGAACAAGTCAGCAACCTATGTATCGAAAGCGCTAGACATTCCAGCTCCTAAAATCAGCCGTAGCCTTAAAAATCTACGGGAAATTTTTGGTGACGAGTTATTTATTCGTCGTAAATATGGCTTATTCCCAAATGAGTTTGCTACTCATTTATATCCAATTGCAAAAGAAGCAATTGAGTGTACTGATAAGTTTCAAAAAGCCAGAATAGCAAACACTCGCCAAGTTAAGACACATGTCGAAATTGCAGCACCAGGGTTAATTGCCTACACCTTTCCTAAAGCCTTGATGCAGGCTATTAAAGAAGAGCAAAAACCCATGCACATTAATATAAACCCTTGGTCTATGCATACGACTCAAGACATTATTAATGGTGATACAACCCTAGGTATTTGTTGCAATAAAAGTGCTGCCGATGTTGCCGCCTTCGGCGATAAACTGCTAACGACTGAATTGCAACGTATGGACAAACTCTACCTGATTGCTAGCAGGCATCATCCTATTTTTAAACGGGAAATCACCCTAGAAACGATTGCGGAATACCCCTATGTCAATACGGATCTTGGTAATCCCAGCACCAAATTGAGTCCATACCAAGAGTTTTGCATAACGAATGGCATTAAACTCAATACTGAAATTACCATTACCAGTATTTCAAGTTTGTTTGAATATCTAGGCGAAAGTAATGCAGTCTCCCTATTGCCTTATCGGATAGTTTACGAAATGGTGAGCGATATTCCTGAACTGCATACGTGTCAACTATCGCAGTATGAAGCAGAACGTTTATATGCAGATACAGAAACCCCAACGATTTTCTTAGTGCAAAAAAATCAGCCTAATGCAATCAATGAGGACTTAAAATGGTTAAGCGGAGAGATTAAAAAAATCGTCGATCGTATTATCTAGCCAAGCAATAGCTCAACATATCCAAACAACAAACCACCGATACACGAGGTGACAGGCATCCTCTGCCTTAGCTTAGGCTCCACCTCAGCCCCCATGCGATCCACTCGAGAATTGTTAAACCAAGCATACATCTTGGAGCATAAACACGTTACACTAAGCCCATCTTTATCCTAATAGATTCAGCTATGCGGACCGAAAATACAGCCACTCTTAATCTTATTTGGGGCGCCCTTATTCTTGAGGAGTTAGCACGTCTTGGCGTGCAACATGTGTGTATGGCGCCGGGCTCGCGCTCAACACCGTTAACCCTCGCCGCCGCCCAGCAAACTAAACTCCAGCGTCACTTACATTTCGACGAGCGTGGGCTCGGCTTTATGGCCTTAGGTCTAGCAAAAGCTAGCCGCGCACCGGTCGCCATCATTACGACCTCAGGCACAGCAGTCGCCAACTTGTACCCTGCCATTGTGGAGGCGTGGCTGACCCATGTACCTTTAATCGTCTTAAGTGGCGATCGTCCGCCCGAATTACTCGGCTGCGGTGCCAATCAAGCCATAGTCCAACCGGGAATTTTTGCGAATTACGCCACTCAAGTGAATTTGCCAACACCGGATACACATATCGCACCGCAGGCGTTGCTTACCACAGTGGATGAAACGGTGGCGAATCAAACTCGCCCAGTGCATATCAACTGCATGTACCGTGAGCCCTTGTATCCGAGTGAACTCGGTGGCGCGATTCTCGATGCCGAATCACCTTACCTCAAACCATTGCAAACTTGGCTGCAGCTCGCACGCCCGTATACCCAATACGGTAAGAGCAAACAGGTGAGCAGCCCAAGTGACGATGCCATTATGCGGTTCGTCCACGGTAAAGGGGTGATCGTTGTCGGTACTCTCACGCCTGAACAAGATCCACAGCAACTAATTGCCCTATCGCAAAAAATCGGCTGGCCATTACTTACCGATGCCCAGTCGCAACTGCGTCAGCATCCCGCGGCAATAGGTAATATTGATCAACTGCTGCAACATCCAAGGGCACGCAATCTATTGCAGGAAGCGGATCGTGTACTCGTATTCGGCGGCCGTTTATTATCAAAACGCTTGATAGGCTATCTCGCCGAGCAAAATTGGCACAGCTATTGGCAGGTTTTACCAGAACAAGACAGGCTTGACCCTAGCCACAATGCTAAACACATTTGGCACGCGAATGCACAGCAGTTTGCGGCCTTAAATTGGTATCGCTCATCCTCGGCAAACTGGGCGAATACCCTAATCACCTATAACGATGAATTGCATAACTTATTTGTGCGCAATATCGACCAAGGGGAATTTGGTGAAGCACAAGTTGTGCGCGCCATCGCCAATACTCGTCCGCTAGAACAGCAGCTTTTTATCGGCAATAGCCTGCCTGTACGCTTATACGACATGTATGCCCCTGTCAGTTGTTGTACGGCAACCACTTATACTAATCGTGGCGCATCGGGTATTGACGGATTACTCGCCACCGCCTGCGGTATTGCGGCCCATGAAGGCAAACCCACGAGTTTAATCATCGGTGATTTATCACAACTGCACGATCTTAACTCGCTGGCCATCGCTAAAGGCTTAACCAGCCCGCTGGTGATCGTGATCCTCAATAACGATGGCGGTAACATCTTCAACTTATTGCCCGTTCCCAATGAACAAGTCCGTAGCGATTATTATCGACTCAGCCACGGTTTAGAATTTGGCTACGCCGCAGCTATGTTTAATTTGCCCTATAATCAAGTGGATAATTTAGCCGATTTTCAAGATAGCTATAATGAAGCGCTGGATTTTCAGGGGGCTTCGATCATTGAAGTCAATGTAAGTCAAACACAAGCCAGCGACCAAATCGCCGAGCTCAACTTGTGGGTGAAACAAAGCTAATGCCAACCATGGCCCGTTACGGCGATCCTTCACTACCGACCTTAGTGTTACTGCATGGCTTTTTAGGCACTAAGACCGACTGGTGGCCGTTAATGCCTGCGCTAAGCCGGCACTTTCACTGTATTTGCTTAGATCTGCCGGGCCATGGGGATAACCAAAAGGAGTTGAAGCCAACCGAATTAGATGGATTTAACCAATGTGTTGAAGATGTGTTGGCACACCTGAATGGCCTTCATATTGGTCAATTCCATCTCTACGGTTATTCTCTCGGTAGCCGTATTGCTCTGCACCTTGCCAAAGCCTATCCAGAAAGACTACTGAGCCTAAACCTCGAATCCTGCCATCCTGGACTTACAGACCCGCAAGAAAAACTTGCCAGAACCAAAAATGATACCCAGTGGGCCGAGCGTTTACTGCATCTGAATAGCAAAGACTTTTTAAGCTTGTGGTATCAGCAGCCCGTATTTGCCGATATGACGGCTACCAAACGAAAAACCTTAATCGAGCATCGTTCTGCAGCATTAGATCTGCATCCTAAACAGCGGCTTAAAGAGGTATTCATAGCCACCTCACTCGCACACCAAGCATCGATGTGGGATGTACCTTTGCAGCTTACCTGTGAGTGCCATTTCTTTGCGGGCAACCAAGATGCCAAGTTCCACGCCCTCGCCCAAGAGTGGCAATTACACGCGCCCATCCTCGTCCATAGTATTCACGGCGCCGGCCACAACATACACCAAGCTGCTCCCGAGGCATTAACCTCAAAAATAGTGAAGTTGCTAGGGTAATGACAGAATTAAAATGTAGGAAATATATGATATTAACTTCGCTTAACCTGTATCAATATCGACTACCGCTCGACGTATTATTGCCCGTCGGTAAGCAACGTATCGATCACAGAGCGGGATTAGTACTACAAGCCAGTGTAAGTGCCAGTGCTAATGTTGGTGGCGAGCATAGACAAGTCGAAGTTGAAATTGCCCCACTCTCTGGCATAGATGTCGATGAACAAGCCTTGATGGGGTTCAGCCGTGAAACACTCACTCAAGTGCAAACGGCTTTGACTGGATTATTACCCCAACTCTGCGGTCAGCATATTGATACATTGCTGGAATGCGCCGAGCAAAGCCCTTACCCTTCTTTGGCCTTTGGTTTAAGTCTGTTACATGCCAAGTTAATGGGCAAACTCGATGCCATCCGTCCACAAACGGCCACAGTCCCTTTGATTTATCATCCAACGGATGCCAGCAAAGACTTGCTCGATAGCAAAATTGCCGCCCTTGGCAGGAATGTTCGCTCGGTTAAAGTCAAAGTCGCGCAAACTTCAATCGAAGATGAACTAAGCCTGATTTATGGCATTTTACGTACCCGCCCCGATCTCAAATTGCGTTTGGATGCGAACCGAGGGTTTACACTTGAGCAAGCAATCGAATTTGCCGCTTGCTTACCCCTAGAGACCATAGAGTACATTGAGGAACCTTGCCTGAATCCTCATGATAATCATGAATTTTATCAAGCAATTGGTATACCCTACGCCCTCGATGAATCGCTCAACGATCCAGAATACCAGTTTGTAATGCAAAATGGTCTGACTGCGCTTGTCATCAAGCCTATGCTGCTCGGCAGTATCGAAAAGCTAGCTAATTTAATCGATACGGCGCAAAGCTATGGCGTACGTTGCATTATCAGTTCGAGTCTAGAGAGCAGTTTAGGCATTAATGATCTGACTCATTTAGCCGCGATTCTCACTTCGGATGAAATCCCTGGGCTCGATACCCTCAGCGCCTTTAGCCAAGATTTAATCATGTCATCGGGTAAAAAATACTGCCTCACACTCGCGCAACTTGAGCCAATTGCACTGCACGCCATTGATTCAATGCAACAAAATGATGATACAGCCAAAAGTGAGGGAAACGAGTTTGTCTAATGCCAGCCTATCAAAACCGCTTGCACTGTCACCCGTGCACCAAGCTGCG
The DNA here is from genome assembly GCF_025653985.1 of Shewanella sp. SM69. Classification (NCBI taxonomy): domain Bacteria; kingdom Pseudomonadati; phylum Pseudomonadota; class Gammaproteobacteria; order Alteromonadales; family Shewanellaceae; genus Shewanella; species Shewanella sp. SM69. Next base: position 59,220 of record NZ_JAKKRV010000016.1, on the reverse strand, counting down.
CTTGCGTTTCCACAGCAGACAGCCATCAAGTTGGCGGGGCAAGACATTAGCTACTCAGAGCTTAGCCAGCGCGTTATCGCACTGGCTCAGCAGCTAAGCGCTTCGGGGATCTCAAAGGGGGAACCGCTCGCCTGTATTGCTAGCAATAATCTCGAGATGATTTGTCTCTATTGGGCCTGCATCGATATAGGAGTCATCTTTTTTCCTATCTCGCCCCGTTTCCCCCTCGCGCAGATCCAAGACTTAATTAATGAACATCAGATCCGCTATGTTTGGAGTGCTGAGGTTTGTGAACTACAGAATTGTCATCACTTGCGCTTAAATTTTAATCGCATTAGCAGTGACTTAGCCCAGCCTGTCGACTTTACTCGTCCAGCTAATGTGATTTTAACTTCAGGCTCTAGTGGCTTTCCCAAAGCGGCGGTGCATTGCTTAGCGAATCATATTGCCAATGCCGAAGGTGCACGCAGCTTAATCCCACTCGAACAAGGTGATGCTTGGCTACTCTCCTTGCCCTTATTCCATATTGGCGGTCTTGCGATATTAAACCGCTGTGCCTTAGTCGGTGCTAGTGTTGTCATGCCAGATCAAGCGCTTACCCTTGGTCAGCAGATTGACCAAGATCAGTTGACTCACATATCTCTCGTTCCCACACAACTGAGCAAGTTACTCGCCGATACGAGCAGCAAGCTTAAAAGTATCAAAGCCTTATTACTTGGTGGCGGCGCAGTCTCAATCGACTTACTCCAACAACTTAAGCAACGCAATATCGCCAGTTACACCAGTTACGGCATGACGGAAATGGGCTCGCAGATCACCACAGGTCACGCTTTAAGCGACGGCAGCAGTGGCAAACTACTCCCCAAACGTGAGCTCAAAATCGAAGATGGTGTAATTTTGGTGCGCGGCGAATGCCTGTTTATGGGCTACCTCACCGCGGATGGAATACAAAAGTGCGTTGAACAAGACGACTGGTTTTACACCAAAGACAAGGGCGAATGGGACGAAAATGGTAATCTAAGCATTCTTGGCCGCGTCGATAATATGTTTATCTGCGGCGGCGAAAACATCCAGCCAGAAGAAATCGAAGCCGCGCTTAAACAGCACCCACAAATAGACGATGCAATCGTTTTCGCCATACCAGATGTACAATTCGGCAATCTCCCTGCCGCCATCATTCGCGGCAGTTTAACTCATCTCACAGAGTCGATTGCAAGTGAACTCGAATTGTTCCTCGCCGACAAAATCGCCCGCTTCAAACGCCCAAGACAGTATTATGTATGGCCAGAAAATCATGAGCAGGCAGGGCTGAAAGTAAATAGAAAAGCCTTGATAGCTAATCTTGTTAAACACTGATTTATCATCAACGTCATCAAGCCAAATTTCACCCATAAAAAAACCTGCCGCAGCAGGTTTTTTTATGGTTAAGTTACAATCATTTTACACGTGATGTGACTTAGGCTTCCATACAAGCTTTTAGCTTGTTCATGGCATTTTTCTCAAGTTGGCGAATACGTTCGGCCGACACTTGATAAGTCTCTGCAAGTTCTTGCAGTGTGGTTTTATCGTCATCTAACCAACGGGCACGCAGAATATGCTGGCTGCGTTCGTCTAAGGTCTTGATGGCAGACAATAAACGACCTTGGGCATTCGATTCCCAGTTATCGTTTTCGATATTTTCCGCTAAATCCGATGAATGATCTTCCAAATAATGGACTGGGGCAAAATCATGCTCCTCGTCTTGATCATTGGTTAAATCAAATGCAGGATCTTGCGCTGCCATACGTGATTCCATTTCGGTCACATCGGCCTTAGACACACCTAAATTTTCAGCCACCATAGTGACTTCTGCATCGCTGAACCAACCTAAGCGTTTTTTCGCTTTACGGATGTTAAAGAACAACTTACGTTGTGCTTTAGTGGTCGCGACTTTAACAATGCGCCAGTTTTTCAGCACATATTCATGAATTTCAGCTTTGATCCAGTGCACAGCAAAAGACACAAGACGCACGCCAACATCGGGATCGAAGCGTTTAACCGCTTTCATCAAGCCTATGTTGCCTTCTTGGATAAGGTCTGCCTGTGGCAAACCATAGCCTGAATAGCCTTTAGCAACGTGCACTACAAAACGTAAGTGCGACATAATCAGTTGCTTCGCAGCTTGTAGATCACCAGTTTCCTGTAAACGCTTGGCTAACTCATACTCAGCCTCAGCGTCCAGCATGCTGATGCTAGTCACTGAATGGATATAAGCTTCTAGACTACTGGCGCCCTGTGGGACAGTCAGTGCCATTGATTGCGTTTGAAAGGTCATTCGCTCTCCTACATTTATCAGACTACTTAACGAGTGCATTCTTAGGTTCAACAACAAAATACCCTAAGAATAAGCTCACGAACTATCGGCTAATTGACAGAGTATGTCAACCTCAGCTCGTTTGCAGATACCCTTTTTACCTCGCTGAAGTAGACATTGCAAGTGAACAAAAGTTCATTCCTCAGCATTTTTTTCGTCACTTTTTTTAGTTTAATCGACTGATTATTATGAAGGTTCAATCGACCGTAAATGCTGACGTACAGACAAATACGAACCTAACCAACCTAAAAATGAGGCAAGTCCAACCAATTGCAGCAGTTCAATAAAAGTGAGTGATTTCATTTCAAGCTGACTGCCATACAAGCCTAAAAGCTCGGCAAGGGCAGAATCGAGATACCACACTAATAAGTTGATGATGAGCCAAGCCAATATGCCGCCAATGACTCCGTACCAAATCCCAGTGTAGAGAAATGGGCGCTGGATAAAGGCTTCAGTTGCTCCGACTAGCTTCATCACTTCAATTTCGCTGCGCCGATTCATAATTGCCAAGCGAATCGTATTACCTATCACTAAGACCACCGCCAGCACAAGTAATGCAGCAATCGCCATCACAGTACGTTCGAGTAGACGCACTACCGCCTGTAACCGTTCTAACCATTCAATATCTAAACGGCCAAAGCTAATCTCAGGCTCGCGCTCTAGTTTAGTTAAGAGTTCACGGGCGCCCACCGGCGTTGAGTAACGCGGCGTAGGCGTAACGGTAATGACCGCGGGCAAAGGATTTTTATCTAAATAGGCCAATGCCTCACCAAACCCAGATAAGCGTTGGAATTCTTCTAGCGCTTGATTTTTATCAATATATTGCACTTTATCCACTTCGGGATATGTCCGAATGCGAGTCAGCAGGCTCTGAATCGTTTGTTCACTACGATTATCGTCGATAAACAAGGAGATCTCTGCCGCGCTGTTCCAGGAACTGGTAATGGTCTCGGCATTTTTAACTAACACTTGCAATGCTGCAGGCAAACTTAGGCTCACCCCTAAGACAGCCATGGTCATCACAGAGGATATTGGGTTGCGCCAGAGCTCTCCCATGCTCGCCATTGCTTGCTGCGCATGACGAATAAAAAACATCACAATCCGGCCAGACAGCGGCAGCTTGCTGCGAGTTAATTTTGCGCTATCGCTCATTGCCCTTCACCTCTGTTCGTCGGTGCACTGCGAGTGTGCACATTAGGATGCAACTCTTGTGCACCTAACATACGGCCCTGTTTGAGGGTAAAAGTGCGATATTTCATTCGTGCGATAAGACCTAAATCATGGGTGGCGATTAATACGCTGGTTCCAGCATCATTAAAGGTTTCAAACAGACGCAAAATATCCATAGATAATTTAGGATCTAAGTTACCCGTAGGCTCATCGGCGAGCAGTAAGGGCGGCTTGTTCACTATCGCACGGGCAATGCCAACACGTTGCTGCTCACCGCCGGACAACATAATCGGGTTATGCCGCTCCTTGCCATATAAACCCACCATGTCGAGGGCACCCGCAACACGCTTACGGATTTCACCGTGTGAGAATCCCTCAATCACCAGTGGTAAAGCCACATTGTCGAACACACTTCGGTCCATCAATAGGTGATGGTTTTGGAAAATCATCCCGATATTGCGGCGCAAATAAGGCACATGTTTAGGGCTGACTTTGGCGATATCGTGACCGTTAATCGCGACGCGCCCCGTTGTTGCCCGCTCGATTACCGTGATTAATTTCAACAGCGTACTTTTACCCGCCCCCGAGTGGCCGGTTAAAAATGCCATTTCACCTTGCTGTAGATGAAAATTCACATCCTCCAGCGCCATTTGGCCGCCAGGATAAATCTTACTGACCTGCTGAAAATCAATCATAAATTAGCTATCCGCTTTTTCTTGAGTGAACAAGGCATCGATAAATTCTTTCGAATTAAAGGTACGCAAATCATCAATTTGCTCACCCACACCTATGTAACGGATCGGAATATTAAACTTATCAGCAATCGCAAATACCACGCCGCCCTTAGCCGTTCCATCTAACTTACTGATGGTAATACCCGTTACACCTACGGCTTCCTGGAATAATTGTGCTTGGCTAATCGCGTTTTGCCCTGTGCTCGCATCTAATGTCAGCATGACCTCATGTGGCGTATCTGGGTCGAGTTTCTTCATCACTCGCACGACTTTCTTCAATTCTTCCATCAAGTGCGCTTTATTCTGTAAACGACCCGCTGTGTCGGCGATCAACACATCCACTTTACGGGCTTTAGCCGCTTGCAAAGCATCGAACAGTACAGAGGCACTATCGGCACCCGTATGTTGGGCAATCACAGTAATATCATTACGTTGACCCCAAACCTGTAGCTGCTCAACCGCTGCAGCGCGGAAAGTATCGCCCGCGGCTAACATCACTGACTTACCTTGGCTTTGATATTGTTTGGCTAATTTGCCAATAGTGGTGGTTTTACCCACGCCATTAACGCCAACCATTAAGATAACAAATGGGCCATTAGCATTGTCTGGTACTAACGGGATAGCGACTGGATCGAGTGTTTTTTGCAACTCATCCCGCAGCAATTCATATAAAGCTTCGGCATCTTTAAGCTGCTTACGTGAGGCATGCTCTGTCAAATTCTTGATTAATCGCGTAGTGGTTTCGACACCAACGTCGGCGATTAATAATTGTTCTTCGAGTTCTTCAAACAGATCGTCATCGATTTTCTTGCCGCGAAATAGGCCGATAAAACCACTGCCAATATTCTCGCTGGTACGCATTAAGCCACGTTTCAGGCGAGCAAAGAGCCCTTCCTTAACGGGTCTAGCCTGCGGCTCAGGTTGTAATTCAGCAACTGCTACAACAGCTTGCTCAGTTTCAGCTTGTTGCTGAACTAAAGCCTCTGCTTGCTCACGTGCTAGTGCTTCGCTAGCGAGTTGTTCTGCCGCTAAGGCTTCAGCGGCATGCCGTTCGGCGGCCAAGCGGGCAAGTTCAGCTTGTTCCGCTGCGAGTAATTCTGCTTCTAGCTGAGCGGCAACTACACGCGACGCCTCTGCTTGAGCTAATTGCTCTGCGGCGGCTTGCTCAACCGCTAACTGCTGTTCTGCCAATTGTTCTGCAATGCGTTGCTCTGCTTCTAACTGTGCTTCGGCTAACTTCTCTGCAGCATGCTTTTGTGCACTAAGTTGTTCAGCAACCAAACGTGTCGCATCAGCTTGCTGATTAGCAAAATGCAACGATTCAATTCGGGCATGCTCAAGGGCGAATTGCTCGGCTTCGGCTTTTGCCTGTGTTTGTTCGGCCGCTAACTGTTCTGCAGCCTGTTTTTCAGCATGAGCTTCGGCCTCGATGACCCCTTGTAACTCTACTTGTTCCGGCGCTACACACTGTGCTGCATCAGTATCTTGTGTTGGAGTAACAACTGGCGTTTCAGCGACGACCTCATCTTGTGACTTATCTTTACGAAACCAAGAGAAAAAACCTTTCTTTGCCATGTGTGATTCCAGCGCTCTACTTCAGTATTGAATTTTGAATAAGACCCTGATGTTATACCAGATTGCCTCGGCAATTACGCCCAAAAAGTCGGCAATTAGCTAAGCTCAGTTAGCCTTCTCACCTTTTAGTGAGACTTTGATATAAAATAGCGGCCTTAATTAAGGTGGCACAGTCTACCACTTTCTTTCTTCAGGCAAAATCACGGGGGCACTTTGGTTAATCATCGAACGGTCAAAAATAATGTGACCAAGGGTCAAACAGCCAAAAATAAACCCGGCAGTGGACAAGTGCGGATCATCGCAGGCCAATGGCGCTCGCGTCGTCTACCTATCCAAGATCTCGAAGGTTTACGCCCGACGACAGACAGGGTTCGCGAAACACTCTTTAATTGGCTGGCTAATGATTTAGTCAATGCACGTGTACTCGACTGTTTTGGCGGTAGTGGCGCTTTAGCTCTCGAAGCCTTGTCCCGCTATGCCAGTTTCGCCAAAATTATCGAGTTGCAACGCGGCGCAGCCATGCAATTAAAAGAAAATCTACAAACCCTTAAATGCGATAAGGCCGAAGTGCTCAATGCTGATACGTTAGTGGTACTGCAAAGGGGCTGCGAGCAAGGTTTCGATGTGGTGTTTATCGATCCACCCTTTCGTAAGGGATTGGCAGAAAAGACGATTCAACTGCTAGATACTCAAGGCTGGCTCAATGATGGTGCGCTGATTTATGTCGAAATCGAGTCTGAATTGACGCAACTTGCTATCCCTTCTCGCTGGCACGCCTTAAAAGAAAAGAATGCAGGGCAAGTGAGCTACCGTTTATATCAATATCACTCAGAAACCACTGTTGAGCCCATCGAAGATGAAAACCATGCCCTTATTAATTAACTTAGGTAAAGCCATCACTCTGATTGCTTGGTTGATGATGGCCTACAACTTAGTCATCCCCTTTGAAGGCAATGTGGCGATTACTTTAAATATCCTGTTTGCCATTACCTGCATGATGCATTGCTTCCAAGTCGCGATTTTCCACATGCTGTTTAATAACTTACTGTCACTTCGTAAAACGGACTATCTGCAAGTCTTTATCTTCGGAATTTTCAGCCTGCTAGTTTATCGGCAACGGGTGATGACTCAAGCGAATTAACCGAGCACACAGACAGCAAAAAGCCCTCTATTGAGGGCTTTTTTAATGGTTATCAATTAAGAAACTTAATCGCTAAACCTTATCCTTTTGGATATGGGTGTGCTACGCCTTTATGGCAGTCAACACAGGTCTTTCTCGCGTCAGGTTCTTTCTTGAAGTTATTTGAGTGCATTCTTACAGCCATTTTACTCATAGTTTCTGGCTGATTCTCATAAATACGAGTGTGGCAATGCTGACAGTTAGCAGAATCGTTCGCACGGAAATAGTTCAGCGCTTTATCCGCTTGTTCTTTACGATTTTCATCTAACCAGGCTTGAGTGTTAAAGCCATCAATTGTCATGAAACCATATAAATCTTTAGATACGATGATTTTTTTGATCAAATAATCGACTGGACCATGGGGTAAGTGACAGTCTTGACACTGAACCGTAATCCCCGCTTTGCCGCCGCCATGGGCAGAAGCCAACACTTCATCCTTCAGCGAATGATTGCTATGGCAAGACATACAGAACTCATCTGTACTGGTCGCGTGTAATGTTTGTTGAGTGGTAAAGTACCCCACAACACCCACTACAATACCGACGACCAGTAGCGCCAGGATTGAATATTTCGCGCTAGGTTTAAATAGTGCACGCCAGTTCATCACTCTATCTCCAAAATTGTCAAAATTAGTTTTTATAAGACTAGTTTATGCTCTTTCATTAATTAGAAATTTGATTTTAAGCCGAAATTTGCTGATTAAATTAACCTTAAAAGCGCAAAATGAGACTTAGCTCTAACTATTTGGACGTCATTTGGTAAAAACCGCTAGCTGAACTGTGATGCACTTTAACTAAAGCTAATGCAATCACCCGATAATCGCAAGTTACCGATTTTTTATAGTTAGGTTTCCCCTTGATAATCTAGAACTAGAAAATTATTTTCTAGAAAACAGAAATGTGATCACACCCATGTTTATTGCACCTTGAGAGTGAAGCAGAAATAAATGGTAAAACGCAGGTAAGCCGAATAATACTGTTCGAAATGAAACTTTCTACGATCAATTTGAGTCTCTTAGAATACGCAGTCATATTCATGATTAGCCCGTTGAAGACAAAACTGCGAGTCAGAAATTCTATTTGCTAATTTAGATTAATTAGATGTTTAAATTGAGGCGTTAACTGAAGTGTGAGTTAAATCATTACAGCTAAACATCGCTATGCTAGAATCGAGCCGTTCATCATTTGGAAGACTTATGCATCACACACTCGGTCGTTATTTTTTAGTCATATTCACTCTACTCGCACTCGTCGGGCAAAGTGTCGTGTCTAATGGTCACGCCATGGTGCCACACACTATGGATATGAGTACGATGAATCATGAGGTTTCCTCCCAAATGCACCACGCTACAATGATGCAGATGGACACGGAGAACAGTTCTGACTCACATTCAATGGCCAACACGGATTGCTGCAACGATAAAATGCTTCCCGGCGCGAAACAGCATTGCTGTGATGGCACCACATCATGTTCAAATGATTGTGGTCATTGTTTGACGATTTCAGTCGCTGGCACTCTATTCAGCCCACACCTCTGGCCAAGTGTGAGCATGAGCGATACTGCAATGGCCACTCCTATGCCTCATTTCCACTCTATCTCTTTGTCTTCGGCCTTTAAACCACCGATAGCCTAGCTCTACTTTGTGCTTATTGGGCAAATAAACCCTTAAAAAAAGCCAAACGACCAAGCTAAAACGACAATGCTGTTAGCCCTAAGCTAACGCCCTATTTAGCCGTTTATTGTGGTGCCTTATCATTAAATCGTGCACCCGAGTCTAGCAAAACGTTGATTACTGAGCCGAATGCCAAATTGTGGCATCAATCCGTCTATCGAAGCGAACCGCTTTGATCCACTGTGCTCACTGACGTTTATGCGCTCGTATTCGGCCGTTAATCCGATGGAGTGAATAATATGAAAACACTAACTAATCTCGCCTTAATCACATTCTTGCTGACCAGCACAAGCGTGTTTGCGACGGCCGCGCCGCACGCACATCAACACGACAATGCCAATCCACAGGAACAAGCACATACCCATGTTTGCCCTATGCACCCTGAAGTGACTGGCAGCAAAGAGGATACTTGCCCTCAATGTGGTATGAACTTAGAGCCAAAGGCAATAGAAGCAAAACCGGCTGAAGGTGCGGCAAAAAACGCCCACAAACACCACTAAGCTAGGCTGGAGATGAGGCATATGAATTCATTTAAAACCGTAAAAAAGCAGACCCCTAAAGCCGTACTGATCTTGAGTAGCTTACTCTTAGGTACGCCTTGGTTGAGCCATGCCCAACTTGCGAGCACACAAGAGCCCGTGGCAACCGAAGCTGCAGTAAATTCTGCAACAGCGCCTAAGAGTAATCCGTTAAATCAAGTAAAAACCTACACTTGCCCCATGCATCCCGAAGTGCTCAGCCATGAGCCTGGTCGCTGCCCTAAGTGCAATATGTTTTTAGTTGAAAAGGAAGGTACCGATACCAATTCAGCAGATCCACATGCTGAACATCAACATACAGATCACTTAGCGACAGAACATGCGCACACCTCGACCACGAAAGCGGCAAGCCAAGTGTTCGACACACCAACCCCTAAGGCTAACAATCTTGTTAAAAAAACCAGCGAAGAAACAACAACTAAATACATTTGCCCTATGCATGCCCACATCATCAGCGATGTACCCGGTACATGCCCTATCTGTGGTATGAATTTAGAAAAAGTCGAAACGGGTGGTAACACTCACGAAATCAATATCAATGTTTCCGGCAGCATGCAGCAAGCGCTAGCCATAAAAGTCGCTAAAGTTGAGCGCGATACGCTATGGAAATTTGTCGAGACCGTTGGACAAGTGGATTACGATGAAAGCCAAATAACGCATATCCATGCTCGAGTAACGGGTTGGGTTGAAAAACTAATGGTTAAGTCCATGGGAGACACAGTCAAAAAAGGGCAGCTACTCTATGAAATCTATTCACCGGATTTAGTCAATGCTCAGGATGATTATTTACTCGCCTTAGATACCGCCAAAACAGCAGGCAATCAGAGATATCAGGATCTTGTTCGTAGAGCAGGCTTAAGACTGTCATTTTTAGGATTTACCGAGCAACAAATCAAGCAATTAGCCGACTCGCGCCAAACCCAATATCGGGTACCCTTTTATGCACAACAGGATGGTGTAGTCGAAACACTGTCTATCCGCGATGGTATGTATATTGAGCCATCCACCGAAGTGATGTCGTTAGTCGATCTCTCTAAGGTATGGGTCATAGCCGATGTGTTTGAAAATGAACAAAGCTGGATAGTCAAAGGCCAACAGGCTGAAGTGGCTGTGCCCGCCATGAACTTAAGCGGGATAAAAGGCACTATAGATTATATCTATCCGGAACTTGATCCTGTCACGCGTAGCTTGCGAGTGCGTGTTGTGCTCAATAACACCCATGTTTCCCTTAGACCTAAAACCCTCGCCAAGGTCTCGCTTTTTGGCGGCCCCAATAAAGACACGCTAGTAATCCCACAGGAAGCCTTAATCCAAACGGGTAAAGAGAATCGCGTGATAGTCAAACAAGACGACAATAGTTTTGCCGCTAAAGTCGTGACCGTCGGCATGATGAGTCAAGGTAAGGCAGAAATTGTCTCGGGCTTAACCGAAGGCGAGCGCGTGGTGATCTCAGGGCAATTTTTACTCGACTCCGAGGCCAGTCTCAAGGGCAGCTTAATGCGTTTAAGCAGCGGTCATCAGCACTAGGAGCGCGTTATGTTGAAATATATTATCGAGGCGTCAATCAGGCAGCGATTGATGGTGCTGATTATCGCCATCATGATCACTGTTTGGGGCGTACAAGAGCTGCGCAAAACGCCGCTTGATGCGCTGCCGGATTTATCCGACGTACAAGTGATCATTAAAACCCCTTACCCGGGTCAAGCGCCAAAATTGGTTGAAGAACAAGTGACTTACCCTTTATCTACCGCCATGTTAGCTGTACCCGGCGCCAAAACGGTACGCGGCTATTCCATGTTCGGCGATTCTTATGTCTATGTGATTTTTGAAGATGGCACTGATATCTACTGGGCGCGCTCGCGGGTGCTGGAATACTTAAGTCAGATCAGCAGTCGATTGCCGCAGGGCGTACAACCGTCCCTTGGCCCCGATGCCTCAGGTGTGGGTTGGGTATTTGAATATGCGCTGGTCGATCGCTCCGGCAGTTTAGATTTATCACAGCTCAAGAGTCTGCAGGATTGGTATCTCAAGCTTGAATTACAAAGCGTTGCAGGCGTGTCTGAAGTCGCCACCGTCGGTGGCATGGAGCAGACCTATCAGATCGTACTCGAACCCGACAAAATGGCGATCTATAAACTGGATATCGCCAGCATTAAAGATGCGATAGAAAAATCTAATAGCGAAGCGGGTGGCTCGGTCATCGAAATGGCTGAAGCCGAGTATATGGTGCGCGCCAAAGGCTATCGTCAAACCCTTGAGGATTTCCGCGAAATTCCCCTTGGTATCACCAGCCCTTCTGGTACAGGTTTATTACTGAAAGATGTTGCTACCGTGCGCAAAGGCCCTGCCTCACGCCGCGGTATAGCCGAACTTGACGGCGAAGGTGAAGTCGTAGGCGGCATTATTGTGATGCGTTACGGCGAAAATGCTTTATCCACGATTGATGCCGTAAAAGCTAAACTTGAAGAACTGAAAGCAGGTTTACCCGATGGTGTAGAAATCATCCCCACCTATGACAGATCCCAATTAATCCTTAATTCCGTTGATAATTTATTCAGCAAGGTCGTCGAAGAAATGCTAGTAGTAGGGTTGGTCTGCCTGCTGTTTTTACTGCACGCACGCTCAACCTTAGTCGCCATCATTACCCTGCCGCTTTCAATCCTGATTGCCTTTATCGTAATGAATAAGATGGGGGTGAATGCCAACATTATGAGTCTTGGGGGTATCGCGATTGCCATAGGCGCAGTGGTGGACGGCGCAATTGTGATGATTGAAAACCTGCACAAACATTTGGAACAGTTTCACACAGAACACAACCGAGAACCCGATACTAAAGAACATTGGCGAATCGTCACCGAAGCGTCGATTGAAGTCGGCCCTGCGTTATTTTTCTCATTGATTATTATCACCTTAAGCTTTGTGCCTGTGTTCGCACTCGAAGCGCAGGAAGGCCGTTTATTTGCACCGCTGGCCTATACCAAATCCTTTGCTATGGCCGCTTCCGCATTATTAGCAATCACATTAGTGCCAGTCTTAATGGGCTATTTTATTCGGGGAAAAATTCCGAGTGAGCATAAAAATCCCATCAGTCGCGTGCTGATCGCTTTATATAAGCCCTCGCTTAATCTGGTACTTAGGTTTCCTAAAATCACCCTAGGATTAGCATTGATTGCCTTAGTCAGCGCTTGGTATCCGATGACGCGCATGGGCAGTGAGTTTATGCCCGAGTTAGAAGAAGGCGATTTACTCTACATGCCAACCGCGTTACCAGGACTCAGTGCGGGCAAAGCCGCCGAAGTGTTACAGCAAACCGATCGTTTGATCAAAACCGTCCCCGAAGTCGCCCGCGTATTTGGTAAGGTGGGCCGCGCCGAGACTGCGACCGATCCCGCACCGTTAACTATGCTCGAAACCACCATCATGCTTAAACCCCATGAAGAATGGCGCGAGGGCATGACCTTAGATGGCATCATCGCTCAACTGCAACAAACGGTGAAAGTGCCAGGTATCACCAATGCTTGGGTGCAACCCATCAAAACCCGTATCGATATGCTCTCGACGGGAATAAAAACCCCTGTCGGCATTAAGATCACCGGAGCCGATGTGAATGAGCTGCAAAGTCTAGGGGCAGAAATAGAGGCCATCCTCAGTAGAGTGCCACACACTAAGTCGGCCTATGCCGAACGCAGTGGCGGTGGGCGTTATATCGATATCACCCCCAAACTCGATGTGGCCGCACGTTACGGTATGTCATTGCAGGATATTCAAGATGTAGTGCGTTACGCCATTGGCGGTATGGATATTGGTGAATCGGTACAAGGGGCTGAGCGTTATCCCATCAACCTACGTTATCCCCGTGAGCTACGCGATAATATTGAGAAGCTACGCGAACTCCCTGTGATCACTAAATCGGGAAATTATCTACCACTGCGAAATTTAGCGGATATCGAAATCACCGATGGCGCACCTATGCTCACCAGTGAAAATGGTCGCTTAATCTCTTGGGTGTTTATCGATATTGAAGGCACGTCTATCGGCGAATACATTACTACCGCAAAGCAAGCATTAACTACCGAACTTAAAGTGCCCCCGCGCTACAGCTATACCTTCGCAGGACAGTACGAGTATATGCAGCGAGTCGATGCAAAACTGAAGCAAGTGATCCCTATGGCCTTAGGTGTGATATTCATCCTGTTGATGATGACATTTGGCTCTACTTTGCAGGCGAGTATTATCATGCTCAGCCTCCCATTCGCGCTGGTCGGCAGCACTTGGCTATTGTATCTACTGGATTACAACATCTCAGTCGCCGTCGCAGTCGGTATGATTGCTTTGGCGGGCGTTGCCGCGGAGTTTGGGGTAATCATGCTGATTTACCTTAATAATGCCATTAAGCACAGGCAAGAGAAGAATAACTACCATACAGTTACCGATCTCAAAGAAGCTTTAATTGAAGGTGCTGTTATGCGTATTCGCCCCAAAGCCATGACAGTAGCAACCATCTTCTTCGGCCTACTCCCCATTATGTGGGGTGCAGGATCGGGTAACGATGTGATGCAAAAAATTGCCGCACCTATGGTCGGTGGTATGGTTACTGCCCCATTATTGTCACTGTTTGTACTACCCGCACTTTATTTACTGATTTACTCGCGTAAATTAAAGAAAAATGCGGCGTAATTGAGTTTACGGCGCTAGAACACCGATAAAATCCCCTCAACCCATTGACATTTGAGGGGATTTTTTCATTCAATCAGATTAAAAATCTAATTTTGCAACAGTGCCATACACCACTCTGAGTAAAATAAGCCTCTAAGTTTATAGCGCTTATGTGTACCATTGACTCAGTGCCACGCAGAATTGACTCAATTCACTGCCGCAGGAAGGATCCCATCACATGACCAAGTCATTTTGTTTAACCATCAGCCAGATATGGCCGCAAGCACTTTCCCTTAAAACCCCATCACGCGCATTACTTGCCGCATTCGGTTTATGCTCTGCGCTCATCATTACAGCACCCACCTTTGCCGCACCCGCAACCGGTGAATTCGTTGCCGACAAACGCTGTGAGCTATTTCAATCGAAAAATAAGCAGACGAATCCAGATCAATGGCAGAGCAATATTGGTGAGCGCTACCCTGTACTTGAAATCCTCGGCAATAGCGCTAAACCTGATTGGCTAAGAGTGCGCACCAATGCGGTGAAGTCTCCCATGCGTTGGATCAGCGGCGATTGTGGTCAATATCTATCTAATGTTGCTGGCAGTAATTTATCAACACCTGCAACGGCGGCGGAACCGGCGCAAACAACCACGGCATCGGACATCAAAGCAAAAAGCCGAGATAGCCTTAAAGAGCATGGTACCCCAGAGAAACGCCAAGGGAATCAATGTCAAATCGGTGGCGAATTCGATGCTAACGTGCTCGCATTAAGCTGGCAAAGCACCTTTTGTGAACTCTATGGCCGCCGTAAAGCCGAATGCCGCGCCCTCAGCCAAACGCCAGAATCGAGCCAATGGCAACACTTCAGCCTGCACGGACTGTGGCCGAATAAACAACAATGCGGCACGCGATATGGCTATTGCAGCACAGTCAAACTGCAACCGAATGATTTCTGTACTTATCCAGAGTTTGAACTGAATCCATCGGTGCGCAAAAATTTAGAAGAAGTCATGCCAAGCGCCCAATATGGCACCTGTTTAGAACGCCACGAATGGTGGAAACACGGCACTTGCCGTAACCAAGACCCTAACGAGTACTTTTTATTGGCAACCCAGCTGACCCAAGCGGTCAATGCCTCGGCATGGGTACAAAAATTTATTCATGACAACATAGGTAAGAGTGTCAGTAAAAGTGAGTTAAACCAAAGTTTTGATGGCAGCTTCGGTCAAGGCGCTCACACTAAAATGAGTCTAGAATGTGGCAAGGGATTACTGAGTGAAATCCGCATTAACTTGCCCGAAGTCATTAAAACTTCTGACTCCTTACCTAGCCTATTCGCCAAAGCCAATAAGGCCTCAAAAGGCTCCTGCCCTGAAACAATCATGATTGATAACGCTAATTAAACAAATAGTTAGACAAATAAAAACGGCGATTTAGCGTCGCCGTTTTTAACCTTAATGACAGTCCTTAATATGCCAGTCACATCTGATTAAGCTTGATCACCGCAAAGGTAGCGCCTTGGGCGTCAGCAATGACAGAAAATCGTCCCACATCAGGGATATCACTAGGCGGAATGCACACTTGCGCACCTAAGGCTTGGGCCTTCTCAGCAAACGCATCGCAATCCGCTACTGCAAAATAAAACAACCAATGGGGAGAAATATCACCCCATTCGGGCATTATCGTCATCATACCGCCGATGGATTGACCATCAAGCTGCCATTCTGAGTATTCAATGTCAGGCATGTCACTTGGCATGTTGGTCCAAGGGAAGATTTTGCAGTAAAAGGCTTCTTCAGTACGCGGCTCTTTGCAAGCCAGCTCAACCCAGCAAAGGGTATTGAGTTCACCCTGACGGCGAGCACCTATGTGGTTCTTTGCTTGCCATAAGGCAAAGCGTGCGCCTTCAGGATCGCTCACCTGCGCCATCACGCCCGCATCACCCACAATATGCGGCCCCATGTGCACTTGGCCGCCCGCCGCTTGAATCGCTGCAATGCTGGCATCGATATCATCGACGGCAAAGTAGATACGCCAGTGGCTGGGGATATGTGCTTCTGACTCAGGGATTTGATACATGGCGCCTAAGTCATCTCCCGCTAAATTAAATAGCGAAAAGTGACCTTCAGGGATCGGCATTTCGACCGAGTTCCAACCAAATAACGCTTGGTAAAATGCTGTAGCTCCCTGCCAATCATGGCTTGCAAGTTCAACCCAACATGCATGTCCTTGTGCGTACTGAGTCATTTTCATTATCGGCTCCTTTGTTTTAACAATCATTCGAGTTAAGCCTGAGTTTGTATTTCTGTCCAGTATTCAGGTTAAAAAGATCTGTAAGACAAAACTCAACCGCTAAAGACAAAAAAGCCCTCACATGGAGGGCTTAAATCATCACAACAAATTAGGAATATTGCGGCAGTAAATTTGCCATCGCGAGCAGATGACATGCACCCGTGACTATGCCAAATAACACCACAAGAATAATCAGCGGTGTACCGCCTATCACTCTAAAACCTGTGCTATCGGGGAACAACTGCCGCGATTTATAGGCCATCAGCGCCGGGACGATTACCGTCCACACTGTCGCCGCTAATGCCGCAAAGCCAATCGCTACTAAGAAGCCATCGGGAAACAGTAATCCTAAAATCGTTGGCGGCACAAAGGTCACTAACGCGGTTTTCATTCGGCCAGAGCGTGAGTCATCAAAACCAAATAAATCGGCAAGATAATCGAACAGACCTAAGGTCACCCCTAAGAAAGATGAAGCCACGGCTAAGTTAGCAAACAGGGTCAACATACTGTTTAACCAGCTACTCGCCATCACCTCAGACAAGGCGCCCACCAACACACCCATATTGCCGCCTTGGGCAATAATGTCGATAAACTGGCTGCGGGGAATATTGCCCATAGTCGCCACTAACCAACAGGCATAAATCACCAGCGCGATAAAGGTACCGACAAAAATCGCCTTGATAATGGTGGAGGAATCTTTGCCGTAATACTTCACTAAGCTGGGAACGTTACCATGGTAACCAAAACTGGCGAGACCAAAGGGCAGCGCCGCCCACAGATAAGGTGAAAAGCTGTTATTACCATCGGGTTCGAGCAACTTAATCACATCAATTTCGATCAATAAATTGCCGATCGCAAGGAAGAAGGTAATGATCATACCGCCGAGCATAATCGTGGTAATCCGATCCACGGCTTTAGTACTGATCAACACTATGCTCGCCAATACTATGGCGAACACTAGCCCTGCCACACTTTGCGGTAACTCAATTCCCATGCCCTGCAAGCTGTGATTCACAATCGAACCACCGCCGCTGATATAGGCATAAGTCAAAATATACAACACGAAAGCGATAGAAACGCCGTTCACTATCCGCCAAAACTGCCCAAGAGTTTGCTTGCTTAAGGTATCGAAGCTAGCACCGGGTTCGAAATGTAAATTGGTTTCGAGCAACAATAAACCCGACATCAACATGCAAAACCAAATACCCAATAACATTAAAATCGAATAGCCAAACCACATACCTGCACCGACCACGGGCAGAGAAAACATCCCAGCACCTACGGTCGTGCCAGCAATAATCATGGCACCACCAAGCAAGGACTTACCTGCGGGCTTATGCTTAGCCGCATTCATATGATTTGCCATTAAACTGTGTGCTCCGCGGTGACACTCGCCACTATCGTTTGTCTCACTGACGGACGTAATAAGCTATTGGCCTGATCTCGTATGCGATTGATATTGGACTTATCTTCACTATCCGCCAGATATCCCAATTCTTTAAGCTTCACGCTCAAAGTACCGTAGAGTTTTTTATCGTAGAACTCAGGCGCGGTAATGCCATGTAAAGCCCCTAAACGCTGGGCGAGTAAATGGCTCTCAGACTCAAGTTCTGAGCGCTCCATCTTAGGTCTGTTCGCTAACAGATTGAAAATAATAGCGTAGCGTTGCAAAGTTTCACTCACTGAACTGGCTAACAACAATAATTGGCTTGAGTGCTCAGGCACGACAGCTAAAGTATCTGTCTCAACCACTAAACCTTGCCCAATCAGGAAATCCAGCACTTGCTCAACATAGGCTGGTAAGTCTTTAATTCCCATGAAGAGTTCGGCTTTCAGCAGTGGATAAAAATCGGCAACGATTGAAACCACTTGCTGGCGCGGGATCTGTTCATTGTGGGTTAAACAACTCGCAATTAATGAAGGAACAATAAATAAGTGAATGATATTGTTACGATAGTAAGTCATAGACACAGCCTGACTCGCTTCGATAGACACTATTTCCCCTAAAGGATCGGCACTAACAACAAACTTGTTCAGCTCTAAACCTTGCTGCACTAAATGCTTACCATCACCTTCGGCAACAGATGTATAAGAAGTGTAAGGCACTTTTTTGAGTAGGGTCAGATACAAATCAAGCTGACGCTCCAGCAGACTACGTTCTAAGGCGTTTTGATCTGTCGCCAGTAAAACTAAGCTAGTCAAAGTCACAGAACTCGCGGCTGCGGCATCATTGATACGCGTCATCACCCGATTAGCCAGCACGTTTACCGCTGGCGTTAACCAACTTGGTTTCTGCTCGGGATCATCGGCCAACTCAGCACGCCAGTTTGGCGCACGCTCATTTAAGAAATTTTGCAGGGTAATAGGCTCGCCAAAATTCACATAACCTTGGCCGAAATTACCTAATTTACGAATGGCACCGAACACCTGCCACACAGATTCTTTTTTCTTTTTCTTACCGCTTAACTCTTTATGGTAAGTCGCTACTTCCATCACATGGTCATAGCCTAAATACACAGGCACAAGTGTGACAGGACGTTCAATACCGCGCAGTACGCTGTTCATCGTCATGGCGATCATGCCAGTTTTCGGCGCCAACAGACGGCCAGTACGTGAACGGCCACCTTCGGAGAAGTATTCCACCGAATAACCTTTAGCAAACAGCTGATCTAAATACTCACGAAATACTGCGGTGTACAGCTTGTTACCATTAAAACTACGGCGGATGAAGAAGGCACCACCGCGACGGAACATAGGTCCCGCGGGCCAGAAATTGAGGTTGATGCCAGCAGCAATGTGCGGCGGAACCATGCCTTGATAATACAAAATATACGATAACAGCAGGTAATCCATGTGGCTGCGATGGCAAGGCACATAAACAATCTCGTGGCCATCATGGTGCAACTGCCGAACTTGCTCGGCGCCTTTAATGTTGATCCCGCTGTAAAGCTTGTTCCACAGCCAAGTTAAGAAACGCTCGGCAATGCGCACTAAACTGTCTGAGTAATCGGCAGCGATTTCATCGAGGTACTCAATAGCCGTCTCGCGCGCTTGGGTCTCAGAAATCTTTTTACTGGCGGCTTCTTCTTGAATCGCTTTGCGCAGCGACTCAGATTTGAGCAACGAATGAAACAGTGCTTGGCGGTTTGGCAGCACAGGCCCTGTCATTACCTTACGTTGACGACGGAAATGCACGCGCGCAACCCGTGCTAACTTATGGGCAATCCCCATGTCGGTGCCATGTTCGTCAGCCATGTAACGCAGGGATACGGCATTCGAAAACTGCACGAAGTTATGTCGACCTAAGAACAGAATCATCAAGCACTTGCGCAACCAAGTCGGGTTTTCCCGCTCAAATACGGCCGCCTTCATAGTGTCGTCTTCTTTCCCTGGCGTGCGACCCCAATACAAGCTCACGGGCACCAGTTGAATATCCAATTCAGGACGTTCCTTATGCACGGCTAACAAACGCATAAAGCATTCGAGGAAAGGCTCATTACCAGCACGTTCGCCAAATAGTGGCTTACGTCCTTGAAGACAGACAACCCGAGGCGCAGTCACACCATTAGCCACTAGAGGCTCATAAGGGCTTGGTAAGCCTAACTTAGCCGTTATTTCGCTCAAAGCAGCGATGTCACTGAGGGATTCTGTTTTCATCACATAAACAAGGGGTCTGGAAGCATCCAGATTCAGATCGGCAAAGGGATCCTGAGGCACCACAATAGTGTGCACTAAGTGTTTTTGGATCCAACGTAATGATTTCAACCAAAGAGAGTCGTGTTTAGGCATTATTCTTATGCAATTAAGTGCGTTTACTAGCCCGATAGAATACCAGACTATGGGCAATATTCGCTAATTCTCTCCAACATAGCTAAAAAGTGGTTAATACTTGCGCTGCAAATAATACTGTATATACTAACAGTAACTGTATAGAAAAACAGGAAACACCATGAGACCTTTGACGCCACGCCAAGCTGAAATATTAGAGCTAATTAAACGAAATATTGCCGATACTGGCATGCCACCCACTCGGGCAGAAATCGCAACCCGTTTAGGTTTTAAGAGCGCCAATGCGGCTGAAGAACACCTTAAAGCGTTGGCGAAAAAGGGCTGCATTGAGATCATGCCTGGCACATCTCGGGGCATTCGTCTGCCTGCGGAAATCGAAGATTTGACTGAAACAGGTTTACCGCTCATCGGCCAAGTGGCCGCAGGTGAACCTATCCTCGCCCAAGAACATGTTGAACAGTACTACCAAGTCGACCCAAGCATGTTCCATCCCGCCGCCGATTTTTTACTGCGAGTAAAAGGCGACAGCATGAAAAATATCGGCATTCTCGAAGGTGATTTGCTGGCAGTTCATAAAGTAGAACAAGCTAGAAATGGTCAAGTGGTTGTCGCTAGAGTCGATGACGATGTCACTGTTAAACGTTTCGAAAAAAAAGGTAATGTAGTCTATCTACATGCCGAAAATGAAGATTACTCCCCGATTAAAGTGGATTTAGGCTTCCAAAGTTTAACAATTGAAGGACTCGCCGTCGGTGTGATCCGTAATGGAGATTGGCTATGAATAAACTACTTGGCAATGCCCCCCGCCATCCGGGCCTGTGGCTCGATGAAGTCCGTGATGCTGACTATGACTGGCACCATGCGCCCATCGCCTGCATGCCAACTAAGACTCAAGGTCGCCAAGAATTAATTCATCTGAGTGCACAACTCGCTCAGTTAAGCCAACAGGGCCGTTGGTTAGTGCTCATCAACCCTCCAAGTATTGGCTACAAGCAAATGCTCGCCAGCGCAGGTGTGCGTATGGATAGAGTTTTGCTGGTACATGCTAAAGATGAAGTCGAAACCCTGTGGGCAATGGAAAAAGCCCTGACAAGTGGTACGTCCAGTGCAGTCATTACTTGGACTCAATCATTGGATGCGCGGGATAATCGACGCCTACAAATCGTGGCTAAAAGTGCCCGAGCTATGGGCATAGTGCTTGAAGACGTAAACAGTCACTTACATGCCGACGTACGCATTGAGCAAGGCAATCTCTTCGGTCAGCAATCTTTTTTTAGCGCTGTACACTAAATATT
The DNA here is from genome assembly GCF_025653985.1 of Shewanella sp. SM69. NCBI lineage: Bacteria > Pseudomonadati > Pseudomonadota > Gammaproteobacteria > Alteromonadales > Shewanellaceae > Shewanella > Shewanella sp. SM69. Next base: position 37,963 of record NZ_JAKKRV010000016.1, on the reverse strand, counting down.
CATTTAATTTTTACCTTGAAAGCCGCCTCACCTATGAATGTGAGGCTTTTTTTTGGCAATTTTTCAGATAATTAGATAAATAAGTGATCTTGATCAATATTTAAACAGCAAGTATGGTTGGTTAAGTCGGTGATGATATATCACCTTCCGTGGTCAATGAATCGAGTATTTATCGAACTCGAAGCGCCACTAAAAATAGAGAACAGATTTATTTCAGCAGTATGTGCCAGCGTGGCTAATTACCAGCAGTAACAATACTTGATTAAAAGTAACAGCCGCCAACGCACGTTGAAGTCAAAAAAGCTTTTTTGGGAACTGAAGAGTTTGCATAGAGTTGAGACTTACTGTGTTGCTCTTCTTTGTAGTTGCTATTCGCAATTGGCAGAGGAGAAGTCTTGTGAAGCAATTGTTGTATTGTTTACTCGTGGTGCTTTTCGCACCACCGTTGACCGCCGCGGACATGCGGTTCAACATGACCCCTGGCGTGACCGAGATCAGTGGCAAGGTTTATCACTTGCACATGACCATTTTGTATATCTGCTGCGCAATAGGCCTAGTGGTCTTTGGCGTCATGATTTACGCCATGATCAACCACAGAAAATCCAAAGGCGCTGTCGCGTCCCACTTTCACGAAAGCACTAAAGTTGAAATCGCTTGGACGATTCTGCCATTTATCATTTTGATCTTAATGGCGATTCCAGCGACAAAAACTTTAATCGCAATGGAAGATCCCAGCAACGCCGATCTCACCGTAAAAGTTACGGGGTCCCAATGGAAATGGCATTACAGCTATTTCGATCAAGATATTGATTTTTATAGCATACTGACAACACCCAGAGCACAAATCGAAGGCACCGAAACCAAGGGTGAAAACTATCTATTGGAAGTCGATAAACCGCTCGTTCTACCAATAAACCGCAAAATCCGCTTTCTGATGACTTCAGAGGATGTCATCCATTCTTGGTGGGTACCCGCCTTTGCCATTAAGAAAGATGCCAATCCAGGATTTATCAATGAGGCCTGGACTCGCATCGACAAACCCGGCATTTACCGTGGTCAATGCGCCGAGCTCTGCGGTAAAGACCATGGTTTTATGCCTATCGTAGTACAAGCGTTACCCGAAGCCGAGTTTGAGGCTTGGGTCACAGAGCAGAAACAAGCCGCAGGTGCTGCGGCTGAAGCCGCTCAAGCCGCTTTATCACAAACCCTAAGTAAAGAAGAGTTGATGACTCAAGGTGAACAAGTTTACCTCGGGCACTGCGCAGCCTGCCACCAGCCCAATGGCGAAGGGTTGCAAGGCGTATTTCCGCACCTTAAAGGTAGCCCGATTGCAACGGGACCGCTCAGCGGCCACCTTGAAATTGTGCTCAACGGTAAAACGGGTACAGCCATGCAAGCGTTTAGTAAGCAATTGACTGCACAAGAAATCGCGGCAGTGACTACCTACGAGCGTAATGCTTGGGGCAATAATACTGGCGATGCAGTGCAAGCCAAAGACGTCAACGAGTACATGAACGGCAATTCTGCACAAACATCCGCCGCGGTACCAAGCAGTACAACTCCGACACCCGCACCTGCAGACGTCTCAGCTGCAATCGATCCCGCAAGCCTCCCCACACTCAGCCATGACGCCCTCATGGCCGAAGGTCAAACTGTCTACGCGACCTTCTGTGCTGCCTGCCATCAAGTGACAGGTGCAGGAATACCACCCGCCTTCCCCGCGCTAGTGGGTAGTGCTATCGCCATTGGACCAGTCGCCAATCACATCGATATTGTGATGCACGGCAAAACGGGCACGGCTATGCAGGCATTTGGCAAACAGCTTAGCCCACAGCAACTTGCAGCAGTCATTACCTATGAACGCAATGCTTGGGGTAACAATACCGGCGATACAGTGCAACCTGCTGATATCGCAAGTCATGGACAGTAGGGGATAATGATGAGCACTACGACTCAAGATCAAACCGCAGCCCATGATGACCATCATCATGGTGCGCCAAAGGGCATCATGCGCTGGCTGCTAACCACCAACCATAAAGACATAGGTACTTTGTATTTATGGTTCAGCTTCATTATGTTCTTAACCGGTGGCGCTATGGCCATGGTGATCCGCGCGGAACTCTTTCAACCTGGATTACAATTGGTCGAGCCCAACTTTTTCAACCAAATGACAACTGTTCATGGGTTGATCATGGTATTCGGCGCCGTGATGCCAGCCTTTACAGGGCTAGCCAACTGGCTGATCCCTATGATGATTGGTGCGCCCGATATGGCGCTGCCACGGATGAATAACTGGAGTTTTTGGATCTTACCCTTCGCCTTTACCATTTTACTCAGCTCACTGTTTATGGAAGGTGGCGGACCTAACTTTGGTTGGACCTTCTACGCACCACTATCAACAACTTATAGTCCAGATAGCACGGCGTTCTTTGTATTTTCTATTCACATCATGGGGATAAGTTCGATCATGGGCGCAATCAACGTGATTGTGACCATAGTGAATTTACGCGCGCCAGGCATGACATGGATGAAGTTACCATTGTTTGTCTGGACTTGGCTTATCACGGCATTCCTACTGATCGCGGTTATGCCCGTACTCGCGGGCGCAGTGACTATGGTGCTGACAGATAAGTTTTTCGGCACGAGTTTCTTCGATCCGGCTGGCGGCGGCGATCCTGTGATGTTCCAGCATATTTTCTGGTTCTTCGGCCACCCTGAAGTCTACATCATGATCTTGCCGTCCTTTGGCATCATCTCTGCCATAGTCCCAGCCTTCAGTCGTAAACCCTTATTTGGCTATGCATCCATGGTTTATGCTACGGCTAGTATTGCAATTCTGTCGTTCCTCGTGTGGGCGCACCATATGTTCACCACAGGTATGCCTGTGTTTGCCGAGCTGTTCTTCATGTATTGCACTATGTTGATTGCAGTGCCAACTGGAGTGAAAGTGTTTAACTGGGTTGCCACTATGTGGCGCGGCTCACTCAGTTTCGAAACGCCCATGCTGTTTGCTGTAGCCTTTATCATACTCTTCACTATTGGCGGTTTTTCGGGATTAATGCTCGCCATTACACCCGCCGACTTCCAGTACCACGATACTTATTTTGTTGTGGCACATTTCCATTATGTGCTCGTGACTGGTGCGATTTTCTCCATCATGGCAGCGGCCTATTACTGGCTACCTAAGTGGACGGGACACATGTACAACGAACGACTGGGACAATGGCATTTCTGGTGCTCGGTGATTTCAGTCAATGTGCTATTTTTCCCGATGCATTTCCTTGGGCTGGCAGGAATGCCAAGGCGTATCCCTGACTACTCGATTCAATTTGCCGATGTTAATCAAATCGTCTCGATTGGTGGGTTCGCCTTCGGCTTATCGCAATTGATTTTCTTAGTATTAGTAATTAAGTGCATCCGTGGCGGCGAAAAAGCCCCCGCTAAACCTTGGGAAGGTTCCGAGGGTTTAGAGTGGACATTGCCAAGCCCTGCACCTTACCACTCCTTCACGACACCACCTGAGGTGAAATGAAATGGCAACCCAACACCAGCAAGATAAACCTAAGTCAAATCGTAAACTTATCAGCATGTTAGTTATCGGCTGTATTGGAATGTTTGGCTTTGGATTCGCGCTGGTGCCGCTCTACGATGTGTTGTGCGAGCAACTCGGTATCAATGGAAAACCCTCCAATACCGCGAGTAGTTATCAAGCAATCACAGTAGATACAAGCCGAATAGTGACTGTAGAATTTATTTCTCAGGTACAAACAGGCATGCCATGGACATTTGCGCCACAAACCAAACGGCTCGAAGTTCACCCTGGCGAGCTAATCCATACGGCATTTTTGGCGCGCAATATGTCCGCTAAAGCAACGATTGGCCAAGCGATACCTTCAGTTTCGCCCGGCCAAGGTGCCGCTTATTTTAATAAAACAGAATGCTTTTGCTTTAATCAACAACCCTTAGCGGCGGACACTAGCGCTGAGCTGCCGCTCATTTTCTATGTGGATCCTCAGTTACCTGAGTCTATCCATACTCTGACCCTCTCTTACACTCTCTACGACATTACCGACAAGCAGTTAGCGTCTGCCATAGAGCAAGGAGCTGCAAAATGACAACGAAACATCAGTCTTACTACGTTCCATCCCAAAGTGTCTGGCCTATTGTAGGTGCCATTGGCTTGTTCTTAATCGCCTCTGGTGCAGGCCTTTTCGTGCAACAGTTAAAATCAGGTGCATCCGGTGGCGGTTATGTGCTGCTGGTTGGAATAGCTGTGATCCTATTCATGCTGGTAGGTTGGTTTAGAACCGTGATCCAAGAGTCGATGGCAGGGCTCTATTCTAGCCAAATGGATCGATCGTTTCGCCAAGGTATGAGCTGGTTTATTTTTTCGGAAGTCATGTTTTTCGGCGCTTTTTTCGGGGCACTATTTTATGCCCGCATGTTCGCAGTGCCTTGGCTCGGTGGCGCATCGAATAATGCCATGACCCACGAAGTACTCTGGCCTCAGTTTGAAGCTATTTGGCCGCTCATTACTACGCCAGATGGTACTAAAACCCAAGCTATGCCATGGACTGGACTGCCATTAATCAACACTATCGTACTGCTAACCTCCTCAGTTACCTTACATTTCGCCCATGTCAGCCTAGAAAAAGGCAAGCGTTCTGCCATTACTCTCTGGCTTGGTATCACCATACTCTTGGGTATGGGTTTCCTTGCCTTACAGGCAGAAGAATATATGCATGCCTACCGGGAAATGGGACTCACCTTAACCTCTGGGATTTATGGCAACACCTTCTTCCTGTTAACTGGCTTTCACGGCATGCATGTCACACTGGGGACGCTCTTTTTATTCGTGTTGTTTTTCAGAGTGTTGAAGGGGCACTTTAGCGCAGATAAACATTTTGCGTTCCAAGCGGGGAGTTGGTATTGGCACTTTGTGGATGTGGTCTGGCTGTGTTTGTTTATTTTCGTTTACGTTCTCTAGTGCTTTAGTAAGGCGTGGGATTGGGGCTAATTAACCCAGTCCCTAAGGCCACCAGCAATAACAAGATAACGAGCACGGAGAAAATCACTCGCCGCCCAAGATAACGGCTCATAGGCACTTTTTCATCACCTTTCACCATAATAAACAAGGCGCGACCTAGATTAAAAATGATGAATAGCAACAGCAGAACTAAGACCAACTTAAAAATGAACAGGCTATTCATACAATATCCTCATGTTCTGCTGAATAAATTAACGGTTTTTCTACTGATATTGACTGTGGCTGTATTAACTATATTGGTCAAGTTGGGTTTATGGCAGTTAGCCCGTGGTGAAGATAAAACGACGCTTTTAGCCCAAATGGAAGCAAGGCAAGCTTTGCTGCCATTAAGTTTTGAGCAGCTCCAACTCAAGGTCGGCAAAGAAGGCGTAACGGGTTATCGACTGCAAGTACGCGCCACTCCCGCAAGCTCACAAATCTGGCTGCTGGATAATCAAATCTATCAAGGTCAAGTGGGCTATTTAGCCTTCCAACCATTGCAAGTAGAAGTTGAAAAACCTTGGTTGCTGGTCGAGTTAGGCTTTGTTGCCGCAGGCTCCCATCGGGATGAGTTACCCCACATCACTCCCCTAAGCGGGGCATTAAATATCGAAGGCAGGCTTTATCAAAAGCAAATCAATCCCTTGAGCCAAGCTTTAATGGCAGAAACAGGGACAAGTATTCGCTTTCAAAATTTAAATATGCCCGAAATGGCTAAGGTATTAGGGCACCCAGTGTTACCTGTCGTGTTGCAACCAGAGCAATTACCTTCCCTCACATTGCCCCATCCTTGGCAACCTTTCCCACTGTCAGCACAAAAACATTGGGGCTATGCGTTGCAGTGGTTTTCGATGGCAGCCGTATTTGCAGGACTAATGCTGTGGCAAGGGATTAAATATGTAAAACGCCATAGCGCCCAAACAGTCGCAAACTCAAGGAGCAAATAGGGAAATTCGTACCATACTTAGCAAGACACTAATAAAACTAAATAAATATAAAACAATAAATTAGGGATAATTTGAATGAGAGGAGCAAGCATGAACTCCCAGAACAAATCTAAACACAAAGCATTAGGGCTATTACTGCTGGCGTTTATTGCCCCCGTAGTGATTGCTAAGCTAGTGCTGAGCCTGAATTTATACCATGGCGGTGCCACCAATCATGGCGAGCTGATCAGTCCCGAAACCAGTTATGCCAGCCTTGGGGTTGAAAATTCTAATCCCAAAGAATGGCAACTACTGTATTTATTGCCCGCCAAATGCAACGATACTTGCCGCGAACGCCTGTATATTTTGCGCCAAAGCCACACAGCGTTAGGGCCAGATCAGGCGCGAGTAGAACCGCTCATCCTCACCCATCCCGACAGCGATCTTAACGCCTTAAGCGCCTTTCACTTCAACACTCGCCCCGCCAATGCAGACTTAAGCAAATGGTTAGATGAACAGCAGCTAATCATAGTCGATCCCTTAGGCAGCTTAGTCCTGCGCTACCCTCAAGTGCAGGGCAAAGAAGCACATTTAGCTCAAGGCAAGGCGCTGATTGCGGATCTGCGTAAGTTGTTAAAACTGTCGAGGGTAGATTGATGCAACTAACTTGGATCCTACGCTTAACCTTAGTCTTTACCCTATTGGTGATTTTAATGGGCGCTTACACCCGTCTATCGGATGCAGGGCTTGGCTGCCCCGATTGGCCAGGCTGCTACGGCCATATTAAAGTGCCCACCCAAGACCATGAAATCGCCCATGCGCAAACTATATTCCCAGATCACGATATCAATCCAGAGAAAGCTTGGCTGGAAATGATCCACAGATATATCGCAGGCGGACTTGGCTTACTGGTGTTGTTCATCTTAATTTTGTGCTTAAAAACACCGGAAGCACCCAAAAAGTTACCGGTCATCATAGTGCTGCTGATCCTCTTTCAAGGAGCGCTAGGCATGTGGACTGTGACCATGAAACTCATGCCAATAATTGTGATGTCGCATCTTATTGGTGGCTTTAGCCTAATCTCGCTGCTGTTACTCCTTTACCTGCGAACCCGACCTCGGCGTATATTTAATAGCGAAACCCATCCTCGACATCTCGCACCGTTAGCGTTGGTGAGCCTATTCGTCCTTGTGGGTCAGATTATGTTGGGCGCTTGGACATCATCGAATTACGCGGCGCTCGCCTGCACCTCTTTACCCATCTGTGAGGGAAATTGGGTAGATAACTTAGCAATAGCCGAGGCATTTTCACCGTTCCAAGGCCAACACCCTAGCTTCGAATTTGGGGTACTCGATTACCCTGCACGAATGACTATCCACGTAGCCCACAGAATTGGCGCTATCGTCACTGCCAGCTTGTTACTCGTGCTCGCCTACCGATTATTTGTGGGCGCTACGGGACTTAAGGCTTTAAGCCTTTTATTAGTGGGACTAGTCATACTACAAGTGAGCTTAGGTATTTCTAACGTAGTGATGCATTTGCCACTCGGTATTGCCGTGTCTCACAACGGTGGTGCGGCACTACTGCTACTGACCTTAGTCACAATCAACTATTTTTTATGGCGCAAAGCATAAGCGAGGGATCCAAGATGGCAAAACCACTCTCAATCACCAGTAGCCTGCCCACTTTCAGCGTAACATGGCGCGCCTATTTTGAAATGACCAAACCTAAAGTGGTTGCACTGATGCTGCTCACAGTCTTAGTCGGCATGTGTCTTGCTGTGCCCCATGCAGTCCCCGTTCAACCTTTAATCGCCGGTATGCTGGGTATTGCTATGATGGCGGGTTCTGCGGCGGCGTTGAATCATCTGATCGATCGCCGTATCGATGGCTTAATGGCACGCACCTACAATCGCCCGCTACCCAAAGGGCGTATTTCGGCCACACGCGCGTTAATTTTCGCCGCTAGCTTAGGTAGTCTTGGCTTTATCGTCTTATATTCCTTAGTCAATCCACTCACAGCTTGGCTGACCTTTGCCAGCCTGATTGGCTATGCCTTGGTTTATACAGCCTATTTGAAACGCGCAACATCACAAAATATTGTGATCGGCGGCCTTGCGGGAGCCATGCCACCCTTGCTGGGATGGACGGCAGTAACGAACGAATTTCACGGCCATGCGTTATTGCTAGTGATCATCATTTTTACGTGGACGCCGCCACATTTTTGGGCACTGGCCATTCACAGACGCGCCGAATATGCCAAAGTAGATATTCCCATGCTACCAGTCACCCACGGTGTCGAATTTACGAAAACCTGCATCTTGCTCTACACAGTATTGCTGGCGATTGCTTGCCTGTTACCTGTGCTGGTTGGTATGTGTGGGCCAGTGTATTTCGTCAGCTCGAGTTTACTCAGTACGGGATTTATCTATAAAGCATGGCAACTTAAATATCGGGATCATGATGGCTTAGCGATGCAAGTGTTCCGCTTCTCTATCTACCATTTAATGTTGTTATTTATGGCATTACTGCTAGACCACTATTTGTGGAACTAGTATATGGAACGAGTTTGTCGCGCTAACCTGTATTTATGGAGCGAATAATGCAGAAAAGAATTTTAGTCATCGCCATTTTGTTGTTCGGTCTTGGCGGCCTATTTGCGGTGAAATTTAATCCCCCAAAACCTATCGAGTTAGAGAGCGGTTTTCTGTTTCCACAGGCCTATGAATTAGCGCCCTTTGAATTGGTCGATCAACACAAGCAAGCTTTTACCAATGCCAGTTTGCAGGGAAAATGGAGCTTATTTTTTATCGGTTTTACCTTTTGTCCCGACATTTGCCCTACGACCTTAAATAAACTTGCAGCGGCTTATCCTGATCTAAACAAAATAGCGCCATTGCAAGTGGTGTTTCTATCCGTCGACCCCAAACGGGACACACAGGATAAACTCCTGACCTATGTGAATTTTTTCAATCCAGAGTTTAAAGCTGTAACGGGTGAACAAACGCAAATCTTCCCGCTCACACGCAGCTTAGGACTCACTTATGCCATGGTGGGTGAAGGGGAAAATTACCAAGTCGACCATAGTGCGGGTTATGTGTTGGTGTCGCCGCAGGGAACGCGAGTTGCGGTATTTAAACCTACGGCAGCGTTAGGCAAACCGCCGCAGGTATTAAATGATAAATTAATTAGCGATTTTGAAAAAATAGTGGCGCAATACAAACCTAGCCGTTGATCACTCTTTAACCCAAGAGCCATCGTCCTTTGGCCTTACCCAAGGCTGAGAAAACCAATAGTAGCCATTACGCGCCTTACTCGGCGCTGTGCAGTTATAACGCGAGCGCCCCGCGGGCAAGGCTAAATCCGCTTGAACACTAAACTCGTTTTCATTGAGCCAAGTCGGCTGTTTTGAGCCTTGACCTTGGATGTAACACATCACCTGCTTAGCAGAGATATCACTCATATCGAGGGTCACTTTAAGCTCTGGACGCCAATGACCACCCTTTAACTCAGGATCACTTGGGGTTTGTACAATCACAGGCATATTTAAGCTATATAACTTTGCCTTAAGGCTTTTTAGGTCAGCATATTGTCCAGCAACGGGGAAACGCGGCAGGGCCGTTAATGGCGAATAGGGCCCCGCGGCACCGGACTGTTGCCCAAAAGCGACAAAGCCGTTCTCAGTTAACATATCCTGCAACGCTTGATTGTACTCACCATATGGATACGCCAGCATTTTAAAATTGTGCCCAGTGGCATCTGCAATCGCTTTTTCTGTATCTAAGATATTGGCTTTTATCCGCGCTAACCACTGCGCCTGTGATTCGTTTTCTAAGGAGCGGATCAAATGTTCGTGCGCCCAACTGTGATTAGCAATATCGGCGCCTTCCTTGGATAGTGTGATGAGTTCATCCCAAGTCATCATCTCGGTAAACTTTTGTTTAATCGGCTCAATTGCCACAAACAAGGTGTAGGGGAATCCAAATTCCTTTAGGATAGGATGCGCCGTAGTCGCTATACTGCGATAACCATCATCGAAGGTAATTGCGATTGTTTTAGCGGGTAAATCTTGTTTTTGCTTGATCGCTTCAACCACTTTAGAAAGCGGGATCACCTTAAAGCCGTCATCGACGAGAAACTGCATTTGCTCACGAAATTGCGCGGGCGTAACGCTGGTTGCCGCCGGAGTGGTTTCTGACACATGGTGATATTGCAGAATGACCACGGCATGGGCAGAAAACGTCATTAGCCCTATGAGTGCCAACAGCACACGTTTAACCATAATGTGAACACCTCTGAAATTAATGAATACTGCTAAATCAACTTGGCTCGACCTCATGCTCAACGGCGCGAAAAATCGCCAGTTACTAGCGCTCGCCCTGCCGATGATACTCTCCAATATCACTATCCCGCTGTTGGGCTTAGTCGATACGGCTGTTATAGGTCATCTGAGTGAGGCCTATTATTTAGGGGGAGTCGCTGTCGGGTCAACGATTATCACATTAATCATTTGGTTATTGGGATTTTTGCGTATGGCGACGACAGGTTTAGTCGCGCAAGCCTTTGGTGCTGACGATCTTCACGCCCAGCACAAACTCTTAGTCCAAGGCGCTATGCTAGCGATGTTATTGGGCGCAGGCGTTATCGCACTGCAAGTCCCGATATTGAATTTAGCGTTAGGATTATCCGAAGCGAGTAGCGAGGTCGAACGTTATTGCCGCGAATATTTTCAGGTACGGATTTGGTCAACGCCCTTCGCCCTGCTCAATTTAGTGATGTTAGGTTGGCTCTTAGGGCGACAACAACCTAAAGCCGCCATGTGGCAGCTGATTTTAGCCAACCTTGCCAATATTATTCTCGATGTGGTGTTTGTCCTCGGCTTGGGTTGGGGCGTTAAAGGCGCTGCCCTTGCCTCAGTCTTTGCCGATATCACCGCTTTCTCAGTCGCACTCACTATGGTGTTACAACAACTCAAGCGCGCACCCGAGTTTCACTTATCTCAGCTATTTCCTCATGTCACATTAACGGGTTATGGCAAATTACTGAGGCTCAACACAGATATTTTTGTCCGTAGCCTCTGCTTGCAGGCAGCTTTTGCCTTTATGACATTCCATGGTGCAGGTCTAGGTGATAATACCGTTGCGGCCAATGCCGTGTTATTGAATTTACTGCTATTAATCTCCTATGCACTCGATGGCATTGCCTATTATGCCGAGGCAGAAGTCGGCCGTGCCTATGGGCAAAAACAGGCAGAACAATTAAGGGAAGCTGTAATATTAGCTTGGTGCTGGTCGGCCATAACAGCGCTAGGATTCTGCGCTGTATTTAGTCTTTTTGGCAGTAATATTATCGCGTTATTGACCAGCATTAATGAGGTCAGAGCCACTGCGCAAACCTATCTTATCTGGCTAATATTCTTGCCTTTATGGTCCTTTAGCTCGTATTTATTCGATGGTGTTTACATAGGTGCCGCTAAAGGAAAAGTGATGCGCAATAGCATGATACTCGCCACCTTTGGCGCGTTTTTCCCAACATGGTATTTACTGCAGCAGCTATTACTGCCAGAGCAAGGCAACCATGCCCTCTGGGCCGCGATGAGTGTCTTTATGATCGTCAGAAGCCTAACGCTCGCAGGGCATTATTATTTCAGTCAGGCCTTTTTACATAAATAAATCTGTAAAGACAGTGGTTTACTAATCTCAAAATCATTATTATGTTGATTTTACAATTGTAACAAAGATGTGAATCGATAATGAAAAGGATTTTACCGCTGCTATTGCTGTGGCTATGTAACTATACGGTTGCCAACACTGCGCCACAATTACCCGTTGAAGCCTTTGCAAGCATCCCAGATGTTGGCTCTGTGCAGCTCTCGCCTAATGGCAAAAAAATCGCTTCTGTTGTACGGGTCGATCAAGCCAAACTCAAAGGTACTGTCGTTAGTATCCAAGATATAGAAACAGGCGAAAAAAGCATTCCGCTGCACACGGATAACCAAAAATTTGTCATCCTGTCTCTGCAGTGGGCAAACGATAATATCTTACTGATCAGTGCTAAGTTTCCGGCTAACCGTTACGGGACACCTACAACCGAAACCCGCCTTGTTAAGTATGATTTGACCACGAAAAAGACCTCGAGTGTCCTTCCGCGCAGCGTCTTAGACCGTCTTAATTGGATCCCGCAACATCAGGGGCAAATTATCGATCTTATGCCAGATGATCCCGATAATATTTTACTGTCATTAGACGGAATGGGAGAAAACGTAGGCGAAGACAGCGTTCTGAAAGTCAATTTAGCGCAGGGGAAATCCAGTTACACCCAAAATGCTAAAAAGAAGATTATAAGTTGGATTACCGACAGGCAGCACAAAGTCCGAATTTCTATCTACAACGATGATACTGAGTACCGCATTTATGAACAGGCCGAGCAAAAGAGTGATTCACGCTTGCTTTGGACCTTTAAAGCTTTTTCTGAGGACACTGTTTGGCCATTAGGTTTTGATGCAGACCCTAATATCCTCTACGTTCGCGCCTATCACCAAGGTTTCGAAGCCATTTTTAAAGTGAACCTGACCGACCCTAATCTTAGAAAAGAGTTAGTTTACGCCAATGAAGCAACTGACGTCGAAGGGGATTTACTCTACTCGCAATTAAAGAAAAAAGTCATTGGTATCAGTGAAGGCGACGGCGAGGAATACACCTTCTGGGAAACAGAATATGTCGGACTACAAAATGGTCTTAAGGCTGTATTACCCGATGCTCACAACTATATTACTCAATTCAGTGCAAATGAACGCCGCTACATAGTGTATTCCACCAGCTCGACCGAGCCTGGCACCTATTATTTCGGCGATAGGGACGAAAAAACGTTATATCCCATCGCGAACAGATACGGCAAGCTCAATAGTGAGCTACTCGCCAACACCCAACATCTAACTTACGAAGCAAGGGATAAGCTCAAAATCGATGCTTACCTAACAGTACCAAAGGGACTCGAAGCCAAACAGCTACCGACGATTATTTTCCCCCATGGCGGCCCGATCAGTTATGACAGTAACGACTTTGACTACTGGGCACAGTTTTTCGCTAATCGTGGTTATGCGGTATTTCGAATGAATTTCAGGGGGTCGGCAGGTTACGGCTATGAGTTTATGAAGGCTGGCCTAAAAAGCTGGGGTCTCGAAATGCAAAACGATGTTGAAGACGGGACTCGTTACCTAATAGCTCAAGGGATTAGCGATCCTAAACGCATTTGTATTGCCGGTGCGAGTTATGGTGGTTACGCGGCCTTAATGGGGGCTGCTATGACTCCCGATCTTTACCGTTGCGCCATCAGTGTGGCTGGTGTGACCGATGTGGCCTACCTAGTAAAATCAAGCCGCAGACATACCAACTATGAAGTGGTTAAAGAACAAATAGGAGATGATCTCGATGCCCTCTATGAGCGCTCACCTATCAGTAAAGCAGATAAAATTAACATCCCAGTATTACTGCTACATGGCGATAAAGACAGAGTCGTTAAGGTTCAACATAGCCGAGAAATGTATGACGAGCTCAAATCACTGAATAAACCAGTGGAGTATATTGAGTTGGAAAATGGTGATCATTACCTGAGCAATAACGACAACAGACTCGCGACGTTTAAAGCCTTAGATAAGTTCTTAGCTGACAATCTTAACCCTAAGTTATAACTGAACAACTGCACTTAAAGCGAAAGCCAAATATGAAAAACGCGACTCTGAGGTCGCGTTTTTCATTCAGCTCAACAAACAAGATTAAGCGTAAGAATGTTCACCGTGTTGGTGATCTGTCACGTCACGTACGCCAGTCAACTCACCTGGGAACATGTCTAACAATTGTTTTTCGATACCATCCTTCAGGGTGATATCAACTTGAGAACAACCGTTACAACCACCGCCGAACTGCAGTACAGCCACGCCTTCTTTAGTGATTTCAACAAGCATGATATTACCACCATGGCCAGCTAACTGAGGGTTGATTTCAGATTGGATCACGTATTCGATACGCTCGACTAAAGGTGCATCACCAGACACTTTACGCATTTTTGCGTTAGGTGCTTTCAGCGTGAGTTGTGAACCTAATTGGTCAGTCACAAAATCGATAGTGGCATCTTCAAGGAAAGGTGCACTCTTCTCATCGACCATAGCATTGAAGCCAGTGAACTCGATTTCAATATCATCACTTTCTACTGCATCCGGTGGACAATAAGACACACCACACTCGGCTTGCGAGGTACCAGGACTGATCACAAATACGCGAATATGAGTGCCTTCAGGTTGATCTGCTAACAACTTAACAAAATGGGCTTGAGCCGCATCGGAAATGGTAATCATGAAAACCTGCTCCGTCAGGGGATACCTGAGTGTTTTAGTAAGAATTAGCCGTATGATACTCCGACTCACCTTCGCTTTGTAGTCCTTTGGATAGCAAGTTTATGGATTTTTGCCATAGCGATCACGATTTATTCATCATAAACAAGCTTTAAACGAATGTGTTGTACGCGAGTTAACAGCATCATTTACAAACAAAAGCGACCCAATTGGGTCGCTTTAAGCCAGACATAAAATACAAACTATTTAGCCGCTTCTTGTCCCGCGATACGACCAAAGACAATGATATCAGTGTAAGCATTACCACCGAGTCGATTGGTTCCATGGGTTAAACCAGTCACTTCACCCGCAGCAAACAAGCCCGGAATCACCTTTCCTTGTTCATCAAGTACACGAGTACGTGTATCAACCGCTAGTCCACCCATAGTATGGTGCACAGAAGGTGTCGCTTTTAAAATCCAATAAGGTCCTTTACTTAAATCGACTAATCCTGAGCGATGATTAAAGGCTTCATCCTTTCCTGTTGCGGCATAACGATTAACGTCTTTAATCGTTGATAACAGCTTATCTTCAGGAATATTAAAGACTTTAGCGGCTTCTTCTAGGGTGTCGACCTTATACATTAGCCCGTCTTTTGTGAATTCCTTCAGTTCACCTTGATGCATTTCAACAGTATGGGCAACATCTTCAATAGCTTGGTTCCAGAGAACATAAGTATAACGGCCTGGTTGGGCTAGAATGGCCTGTGAAATCACATCTCGGCGTTCCAATTCCTCAACAAAGCGCTCACCCTTCTGGTTGATTAACACCGCACCAAAGAAGCGAGAGTCAGCAATCAAGGCAATCGCACCCGAGGTTGGGCTACAAATGGGATATGACTGGATATATCCCATATTTTTAGCTGCTGCATGTATTTTTTCTGCCATCACAATACCGTCACCAGTACCACCTGAATGACCAGTGCTGCCATATCGTTCATCTAACTCTGGGTTATATTTTTTACGCATTTCCATGTTAGACGAGAAGCCACCCGTGGCAATCACAACACCGCGTTTTGCATAGTAGGTTACCGTTTTGCCATTATGAGTCGCTTCTACACCCACAATTCGGCCCGTTTGATCTTGAATTAACTTTTCAGCCTTAGTGTTGGTATGAATTGGTAAGCCCACTTCTTCAGCTTTAATAGAAAACTTGCTGATCACCTCTGCTCCGGTATGACCTTTAGGGATTAGCGCTCGTTTCACGCTGTGTCCACCAAACTGAAATAATTGATCTGGGTAAAATTCTACTTTGACGTAATCCCTTAACCACTCAGCTGCATCAACCGCATTATCGACCATGGTCTTAACCATTTCAGGGTCACCTTTGAAATCGCCGCCTTTTAGCGTGTCGCTAATAAACAGGTCTTTGCTATCGGTAACACCCATATTTTTTTGTACCCAACTACCAGCAACATTCATCTCAGCACCCGAGATCAATGAGTTACCACCAATAATTGGCATTTTTTCAATAATAACGGCGGAGCGGCCTGCGGCCATAGCCTCTAAACCAGCACTGAAACCTGCACCACCCGAGCCAATAATCACCACATCATAGGTATATTCTGCTGGTGTTAATGCTTCATTTTTTTTAGCTGAAGCGACAGCAACTAACGTAACACCTGCGGCTTCAATACTTTTACCCACGGCTTCTTTAAGCGCTTTAGACGTTACGGTTGCGCCTGCAATACCGTCAACCTCGATAGAGTTATTATCAATAATCGCCTGTTTAACATCTTTAAATACGGCACCAGCAAGGACCTTATTTTCCTTTTGCTTTAGTACATCAATCGCCACAATGTGTCCGTCTTTGAATGTGGTTTCGACCTGCACTTCGCCATGCTTGCCTTGAGCGGTTCCCTGGCTTTTTACTATTTGATGGGTAACTTGACAGCCGACAATAATTGCTGTTGCCGTGGCAGCAATACCAATAATGGATTTTTTATAATGCATTACAATTCCCTTATTATTTTTGATGAAAATTAGAACAGCACCAAATTAAATGAGATTCTACTTATCAAAATTTCAACCTATTTTATAAACCGTTAAAACTGATAACCAACAGATACACCGTATTCAATACCATCATTATATTGCGAGCCCCAGCTATCATAATGGGTGATATATAACTTTGAAAATATTGAATCCGTGAGGCTTGTTTGTAATGTTGTAATTATCTGATGGCCATAGCTGTCATATGAAAATAATGCTTGATGCGCTGCATCCCTATCAATTTGTGCTTCATAATTCAAACTTAAACTATGTTTTAACCCTAGCAACTCAAATGGGTACTTTGCATTTAAAACCACGGCATAACCTGACAGATCATTAAACTTCTCTGATGTGGGGGAAAAGCTACCAATGGTATAATTTAAACCGACACCATAGTTTAGTGATAAATTTTGAATTTTTGCATTATGGGTAATACCTAAGTAAAGATTATCTTCAACTAGCGTTTCACTCGCAGAGATAAAGTTCTGAGTCCAGAAGTTGAACTGCGACTCTCCCAGCTTATTTTCAAGTATCAATAATGACTTAATGGTAGTTTTACCATCAAGGTTCTTCTGATTTTCCGCGATTTCAACAGGGTTTTCGAGCTTAAGATTAGCAAAGTAAGTACCCCAATCAGCAATTCCTAAATGATTCAACTTTACAAAAGGTTGATTAAAAACACCTGGGTTATCATTTTTTGCGTCACTGGTATAAAACTTATAACCTAAATCCACGCTCGTTTTATTCACATCAGCATATACTGAACCACTGAAAATAATTGCACTGACTAAAATAGATGCCACACTTTTTTTACACATAGAGTCCCTCTCAACCATGTATTCTAGGAAGTATTTTAAAATACTTATCTACCAGTAAACTTTATATAATAAAGTTACTACGAATAGCATGATGACTATGTGATCTAAGCCCAACGGCGCTTTTGCATTTTAAAAGTGTGTGGTTTAATGCAGTAAATCTATAGTTCTATAGTTCTCATTCTTTAGTTATTAGATATTACCAGCCTAGCAGTAAATAAATTATTTGCAGATGAGCTATTAAAAGTCCAACCCAGTTGATTCGCGAGACGTTTCACCAGTAAAAGCCCTAAACCAAATCCATGGCGGCCCTTACTATTGTAGGAATTGGTTATTGCTATACAACAAGCATCTTGAGTAATGCTAATATCCATCCCACCATGCTCAATACTATTCCTTAATAAATTGCTTAAGATTATTTTTAGCGGATGAAGCTGGACGGGCAAGCAAGTATCGTCACACAATAATTGAATTTTTTGCTCATAACCATGTACCCGTTGCTGCTCCTCGATAATACTGGCAAGTAAAGGCGATAATGCTACGTTTTCCTTTTCTAGGTTTGAACACTCTTTATTAGTTAACCATAGTAGGGTTTCAATGAGTGACTTCATTTGATTGGTCGCTTGGGAAGCATACAGAGTTGCCCCCGTAAGCTCACCTTGTTGTAATGCGAGGATTTCAAATGAAGATTGGCATATGGCGACTGGCGTACGTAACTCATGACTAGCAAAACGTAAAAAATTGAGTTCTCGCTGCTGAGCCTCCTGAAGTTGTAAAATCGAGTTATCTAAAGCATCAACAATTGCCTTTAATTCAGCATATTCTTGTTCTGGTAAACTCAGTTTTCCTCCTCCTTCCCAATCATGTTGTTTAATCGCATGACTAATTTGATGAACAGGCGTAATCACTTTACTTTGCATATAAAACGCTAAGCTTGCACTGGCACAAAAGGTTATCAAGACAAGCAGCAAGATCGCCGTCATATTTTTAGGGGCAAATTGCAAATCATGGGTAACACTAAACTGCAGCCAAACGTATAGCGGCTGGCCAGTTTGGGTGTAGTACACACTTAACGCGTTAACAATGGGACCTTCTGCATGCTCATAGTGAATTGTGCTCGCATCAGTTAAGACTTCATTGTTACTTAACTCACGAATTTGCAGCGGAATATCTCGCCAATGAGGATAGACAGTTAAGTTATCGGTTTTTAGAAGTGGTTGATGAAGTAATGATTGCTGAGTTGGCTCCGCCATCTTCAGTAATGCTTCGGCCGCTTGCCCTGCATTGTGCATTGTGACCTCATGCATAGAAATCATACCTGCACACATCATGCAAAGCGGGATAAAACTATTCACGCCTAAGGTTATTAATAGAAAAATAACTCCCCACACTTGATAGCTACGCTTGAGGCTAAGTTTAGGCGCTTGCATTGATATCATCTCTAAGGCTTAAACCAACGCCACGAATCGTATGTAATATTTGCCGTTCAAAGGGGCGATCGATCACTCGACGTAAAAGATGAATATGGCTGCGCAAGCTGTCACTATCAGGTACGCTGTCGGGCCAAAGCATTCGCTCAATCTCTTCTCTACTCACCGTTTCTGGACTACGCCTAGCTAATAAAGCCAGGATCTGCCATCCGGTTTTAGACAAAGCCAGCTGTTGCCCTTGCCGATACACCATGTGGTTTGCAAAATCGATTTCTAGGTCGCCAATAGTCAACCTTTGGGGCGCGGGACGACGCTGAGCAACCACCTTCAATCGCGCGACCAGTTCCTCCATTGCAAAGGGTTTTACTAAATAATCGTCCGCGCCCACAGCAAACCCACTCAAGCGATCATTCAGACTACTACGTGCAGTTAACATGATTACTGGTGAGGTAATGCACTGTGCTTTCCAGCGTTCACACGCTTCAATCCCATCACCATCCGGCAAATTTAAATCGAGAATAATAGCGTCGAACTGCTGCTGACTAATGAGCATATCCGCTTGTGCCAGGTTGAAAGCGTAATCACACTCTATACCACTCAATTCAAGATATTGAATGATGTTGTTAGAAAGAAGTCGATTATCTTCAACCAGTAATATCAACATATTTAGATCAACTCATATTGATGGGCTAAATGGATTAAATTTGCTCTATTTGTAGCCCCAAATTTCTTACGCATGGATTCCATATGATATTCAACTCCTCTGACACTTATCGGGAGCTGAGTTGAAATTTCGTCGTTTTGAAGACCGTTTGCGACCATAAGTAGGATATCTCTCGCATTATCTTTAAGCAGAGAGCTTTGTAGAAATGGATTGAACAATTGTTTATTACATTCAAAAAGCTTGTTTTGAGCTTCTTTTAAAGTGTCTGCCAATCCCTCTAACACCACCTCCGAAGCACTAAGATGGCTAAGTAGTATAAACCGGCCTGCCCAATGACGATTAGAGTGGAATGAGATGGGCCAGCTCAAAACACTTTGAATATTATGCTTACTAAACAATAGGCTGGTCTTATCATTTTTTTCACTCGTGAATCTATACATATAAGATTTTGAAGTATCCAATGAAAAACCAAAATTGAAATCATGGGAGGCTATCTGATTTAAATAAAAACGCTGTAATTCAGCCATAACAGGGGAAGAAGCTATGCTGGCGATAGGTTTTCTTAGTGCCGTAGGAGAGAACAGATTGGTATCTTTTGGAAAGTGATAATTTTCATACGCACAATGTGGAACTCCTTGAAACCAGAAACCACAAAAACCATGTAGCTTCAAAGAGTAGTTTATCGCCTGAATAACGTCCTTCAGCGTTGATGCAGTATCTGCATTTGATCGCGCCAGTTTAGCGTCCATAAATACCCTCCAAACGAAATAATATAGGAAGGTATCTCAATACAAAAAATAAACAAAACCCATTGATACAGATACTTACATCTTGTCGCAAAATTAAAACTTATTCATTTTTACGCAGTATTTTTGACATAATTTTGACATACACAACGATATAATGGAGCAATGCTTTTAACCTTTTTAAATATCATCCAACAAGCCTGGCGCCTCTGCCCTTGCCAAACACCATACTTGAACATGCACATAACGCGCTTCGAATAAGCGAGCAATTTCAGAGACTGTAGTGCCAGTGGTAACCACATCATCCACCAATGCAACACGTTGGAACGCAAAATCATCCGCTAACATAAAGGCATCATGTAAGTTGCGTCGTCGCTGTGCCCCCGAAAGCCCCGCCTGCGGTCGAGTGTCTTGTTGGCGCGTTAACCCTTCGCTCACTAACGGCAGTTGCAAGAGCTGCGATAACTCATGGGCAATTAACCAAGCCTGATTAAATCCCCGTTGTTGCAAACGTTTTGGATGTAATGGAACTGGCACTATCGCTTGAGGCAGCGAGATTAATCCTTGCTGTTCTAATACCTTAAGTCGTGCCACTAAGGCGCGACACAGCACGGACAAAGCGGCAAGTTGACCTTGATATTTAATCGCACCAACCCAAGCACCCAAACCTTGATGATAACTACAAGGCGCAATAACTTTACGTGGCTGGCGCTTTTGGCATTCACCGCAATAATCGACTTCTATTTGCATCGACTTACCGCAACCTAAGCAAATAGGCCCATGATATAAGCCAGATTGAAGACAAACGGCGCAAATGCCAGTCTCGGGAAGTGATATGGATTGGTGGCACAGCAGGCAACGGTTAGGTAAACTGCCCGCCAACCACCTTGTACCGAGTTGATAGCCTAAACGCATTATCCGCAAAGCAGATTGCGGCCAAATCCTTTTGACAAAGTGCGGCATACATTCACCTAATCCCTTTTTGAGGCACTCAAATGAGCCAAGTGACATCCACAAACCAAGCAAATTTGCATATTGAAATCAGCGGCCAAGGGCCAGATCTGGTGATGCTTCACGGTTGGGGAGTGAATAGCGCTGTGTTTACGCCATTACATGAGTCACTGTCTCAGTATAGGGTGCACTATGTAGACTTGCCGGGCTTTGGCCATAGCCAAATGGTTGAAGGTGGCCTATCAACCTGGGTAGATACCTTAGTCGCTGCATTGCCTGAACACGCTATTTGGGCCGGCTGGTCACTCGGTGGACTCGTTGCGACTCAAGCAGCGTTAAGTTATCCACAAAAAATCAAAGGCTTGATTACTATTGCCTCATCCCCTTGCTTTATGGCAAGGGAAGACGAAGCATGGCCGGGCATTCCGCCACAAGTCCTTAATCAATTTAGAGAACAACTCGGCCAAAATTTACCTAAAACTATAGAGAGATTTCTGGCGATTCAAGCCATGGGTAGCGAAACCGCCAAGGAAGATATCAAACAACTGCGCGATCTTGTCCTCGCACGTCCTTTACCCAATACCAGAGCCTTAACTCAAGGCCTAAATATGCTAACCGACGTCGACTTAAGGCAGCAACTGATAGAGTTGCAACAACCTTGGCTAAGGATCTGGGGCCGACTCGACGGGCTAGTGCCCAAACGCGTACCACCTAAAATGCCCATCACAGCTCAAAGTGAGGATGTGATGCTCGCCAAAGCCTCTCACGCGCCCTTTATTTCCCATCAGCAGGAGTTTTTGCAGGTATTTATGCCTTGGTTAACGTTACAGACACGTTAACGCTTTATCTTTGAGCGATTAGTGACTAGTATTTAACCATTAATGTGCCAAGGAATTTTCCATGTTAGTTGTCAGTAACTACCCCCAAGTCCCGCTAGCGACCAGTAATGTCGCGACGGACTCGGCTCGGGTCGACAACCAACTGAAACCTGTGGTCATCCCACCACAAGCGGCAACTAAAGGTCACGAAGAACGCGCCTTTAATCCACAGAATGAACGCACTGCGGATCAAGCTCAACAACAGGCGAAAACGCTCGAGCATAATCAGCAGCAAGTTCAAGAAAAACAGCAGCAACAGCAATCCTCACAGCAACAGAACCAACAACAGCAAGAGAAAAAAACGCCCCTTGTCGTGGCCGAGCGTGTTTTACCTAAAACGCTAAAAATTGCAGCAAGAGGCCAAGCGGCACTGCAACGTAAGGATATACGCTTAAAGGTCAGTCAAGGTGCGACAAGTTATGCCACTAGTAGCGCTAAAGCGAATGTTCGACAATCGCTTCAAGGCGAATCGAGTCAATTTTATCAACAACTTGGGCAGCGTATTGGTCAGTTTTATCAGCAGCAGACTCAGCCAGAGCAAGAATCTATTATGTCGACGTGGATTTAACCTATTCCAATCGTATGAATCCGTTTGCGCACAAAATTAGCATGAGTGATAAACAAAAATGCCGCTAAAAATAGCGGCATTTTCCATTCTGTTTAACGCTTATTTAGGCAAACGATACAGCTCTTGCTGGTAGGCCAAACTGCCCCACAATGCCCAACTTAAGGCTTTCTTCTCTAGCGCGGCAGCAGCGGGTGGATGAGGTGTTAACTGCTCGTTTTTTTCATTATATTCGAAACCCTGTGCCTCTTTCTCTGGTTGCAGAATGACCACATCTTTACCTTCCATCAGCGCAAAGTTTTTATCGTATTGCATCAGAGCACGCCCTGGCCAATCATCGCTGACCTGAGTTAAGTCACGGCCCAGCATAGGGTAAGAGTCAGATATTCCAATTAAGGATAACAAAGTCGGCGGCAAGTCAATTTGACTCACGATACGATGATCGCGTTTTGGCGCAACATTATCCCCAAGAATTAATCCCGGAATACGGAAACGCGATACTGGCACCAGATCCGCACCACCCACTCGACTGTCATGGTCGGCAACCACGATAAAAATCGTATCTTTCCAATAGTCCGCGTTTTTCGCCAATTTGAAAAACTCACCAACCGCATAATCAGCATATTTCGCCGCATTGTTGCGAGTTTGCTTAGGTTGTTCATAAAGTTCGATACGATCATCTGGGAATTCAAATGGATCATGGTTGCTCGAACTAAACACTAAACTAAAGAAAGGCTTACCTTCGCTATGCAGACGCTCAAACTCACTGTTCGCCTTGCGCATTAAATCTTCGTCTGACGCGCCCCACGAACCCACGAAGGCCGGAGATTTGTAATCTTTCTGATCTATGATGTCACTAAAGCCGTTGCCCAAGAAGAAGCTACGCATATTGTCGAAATGACTTTCGCCACCATAAATAAACTGCGTGGTATATCCATGATTTTTAAGTAATTCAGCAATACTGAAAAAGCCAACTTGGCTCTTACCTAGCTTCACCACAGCGCGAGCTGGCGTTGGCGTAAAACCTGTTGTCACGGCTTCGATTCCGCGTACAGATCGTGTACCAGTAGCGTACAAGTTATCGAAATACCAACCTTCTTTAGACAAAGCATCGATATTCGGTGTCAGGGGTAACCCACCTAAACTGCCGACAAATCGTGCGCCTAAGCTCTCTTGCAGTAGGATCACTAAGTTCTTTGGCTTACCAGTATAACTGGCTTGGTTAAAGCTCAGTGATGGGATATCCGTTGAAGTAAAGGCACTTTCAGGGCGACCACTTTCCTGCCTAATCGTTGCAATAACCTCCGCGTTATCTAGCTTGCCATACACTTTAGAAGCATCTTCTTCACTATCCATCTGCTTGATGGCAAACACCAAGGAATAAGCAGAGTTAATCACTAAAGAGTTCACTAATGGATCGTCAGCAAAGGCCACCAGAGCGGGGTTAAGCGGACGATGACCCAAGGTTGAACGGGCACCTAATATCGTAATTGCGATAACAATTAACGCTAATACTGGACGCCAATACCAGCGCGGAAAGCGCAGGTTTCTCGTCAGTTTACCGCTGAGAACCCAACCGCCCCAGAGTGTACCTATGGTTAATAATATTGAGAAAATAAGCTCAAGCTTACGACCCGCCCACAGCATAGAAAGCACTTCTTTCGGGTAGATCAGATATTCCACATACAAACGATTCGGACGAAAACCGTATTCTTCAATAAAGGCGGGGGTCGATGCTTCTAAAAACAGCATTATCCACAGACCGACGGTTAACCACACCCGTAAAATCGGCTGCCATAGACGGCCAATAAAATGATCACCTGAAAATAATGCAGTCCCTAAGGCGGCAATCCCCCATAACCAGCACAGGGTAGCGATATCGATGCGTAAACCTTGGATTAATAGATGCGACCAACCATCCACAGCGGCAACGCGATCGGCTTGCCACAGCCCTAAAGCGATACGGCTCGCGGTGGCAATGAAAAGCACTAATAGCCAGAAAATAAAGATGGCGCGAAAAGGCCCATGGGCATTGTTTCGCCCGCGAGGTGATAAACCAGATTGCATGTGTTACCCCAAAACGTATAAAAAGAGCCACTCTGCTTTGGAGTGTCAATTTGAAAAAATCGGTGAATAAGCTGTGCTATGACAACCGATTTTGCTTAACGTTGCATTAAATGCCGACTTTATATTCCCTAAGACGACATTTATGCAACAATTTTGTGAGTAACAGGTTAAAAAGTCGACTCGGACATGACGTATGTCCGAGTATTTACATTACAACGTTTACTTTTTCAGCTTAGCGAAGGCATCGGCAAAGGCATTGCCCATGGCAGCGTTTGCTGGCGCTTTAGGTGTTTGCTTTTGCGCAGGACGCGCAGCCGGTTTCGCTGACTGCGGTGTTTTACCATGATTAGTTCTGGCAGGATTGTGTGGTCTTTGCTGCGGCTTGCTTTGGTCGATAGCTTCATCCAAACGCATGCTCAAACCGATGCGGCGGCGCTCAACGTCAACTTCCATTACTTTGACTTTCACCACATCTCCCGCTTTCACCACAGTGTGCGGGTCGCTGATGAACTTGTCGGTTAGAGAAGAGATATGCACGAGTCCATCTTGATGTACGCCAATATCGACGAAGGCACCAAAATTAGTCACGTTGGTCACTACGCCTTCGAGTACCATTTCAGGTTTCAGATGTTTAAGTTCTTCAACACCATCTTTAAACTTGGCGGTTTTGAACTCACCGCGGGGATCGCGTCCTGGCTTATCCAGTTCGGCTAAAATATCCGTCACCGTCGGCAGACCAAATTCCGCCGTAATAAACTCTTCTGCCTTGATGCTGCGCAGCAAATCAGAGTTACCCATCAGGCTCGCCAACTCTACTTGCTTAGTCTTAGCGATAGTTTCCACTAGCGAATAAGCCTCTGGATGCACAGACGAGGCATCGAGTGGATTGTCCCCTTCTCGAATACGCAAAAAGCCCGCCGCTTGCTCGTAGGCTTTAGGCCCTAAACGCGGTACTTTCAGCAGCTCTTTACGATTCTTAAACTGACCATTGGCATCGCGATAATCGACCACGTTTTTCGCTAACGTCTTATTTAAACCAGCCACTTGTGACAATAACGGCACTGAGGCCATGTTGAGATCTACACCCACGCCGTTTACACAGTCTTCCACCACGGCTTCCAACGAACCCGATAATTGGCTTTGACTCACGTCGTGTTGGTATTGACCGACACCGATAGACTTAGGCTCAATCTTCACTAATTCGGCTAATGGATCTTGCAAGCGACGGGCGATAGACACTGCACCACGAATCGACACATCCAGATCAGGAAACTCCAACGCCGCCAATTCCGATGCAGAATACACAGACGCGCCCGCCTCACTGACCATCACTTTGGTCAAATGTGGATGGGTATCTTTCACTTCGGCAATCAGCTCAGCGGCCAGCTTGTCAGTTTCCCGTGATGCAGTGCCGTTACCAATCGCAATCAGCTCAACCTTATGCATTTTGACTAAGTTAGCCAAAGTACGGATCGACTTTTCCCACAGATTTTGCGGTGCGTGTGGGAAAATAGTCGCATGGCACAACAACTTACCTGTGTTATCGACCACTGCTACTTTAACACCGGTACGTAAACCAGGATCGAGTCCCATGGTGGCTTTCGCGCCCGCAGGAGCGGCCATCAATAAATCACCTAGATTACGGGCGAAAACTTTAATCGCTTCGGCTTCAGCGCGTTCGCGCATTTGCGAAATAAACTCAGTTTCCATCTGCAGGGCAATCTTAATACGCCATGTCGCCGTCACCACAGTTTTCAACCATTGATCAACGCTGCTATCACCTAATTTCAGCCCTAAATGATCACAGATAATCACTTCGCAGTAACTACCTTGGCCCGCTTCAGCGGCTGGATCGGCATTCATAGATAAGGTTAAGAAACCTTCATTACGCCCACGCAGCATAGCCAGTGCACGGTGTGATGGGATCTTAGCTAACTGTTCTGTATGCTCAAAATAATCGCGGAACTTCGCGCCGTCTTTCTCTTTGCCAGCAATTAAACGGCTTTCTAACACACTGTTTTGGCTTAAATGCTCACGCACTTTACGCAGTAATTCAGCGTCTTCGGCGTAACGCTCCATCAGGATATAACGCGCGCCCTCGAGCACAGCTTTAACATCGGCAAAACCCGCTTCGCTATTGATATAGCCTGCCGCTGTAGTCTCGACATCTACGCTACGATCAGCCAGTAAGGCCTCGGCTAATGGCTCAAGCCCAGCCTCGATAGCGATTTGGCCCTTAGTACGACGCTTAGGTTTGAAGGGCAGGTATAAATCTTCGAGGCGTGTCTTACTGTCTGCCTCGTCAATCGCCCATTGTAATTCTGGCGTTAACTTACCCTGAGCTTGGATGCTAGACAGGATCACTTGGCGTCTGTCGTTCAGCTCACGCAGGTAACCTAAACGCGTGTACAAGGTACGCAGTTGTGTATCGTCTAAACCGCCCGTTGCTTCTTTACGGTAGCGGGCAACGAAGGGAACTGTCGCACCATCGTCAAGCAGAGTGATGGTTGCGGCAACTTGTTGCTCACGAACATTCAGTTCTTGAGCGATAATCTGAGCGATGTTATGTGCATTAGTTTGCATAAATAAAGTGTCGTGCCTAACTGTAAAGTAAGTCGTTATTGCGCCAAAGATACCACAGGCGCCCCGTATGTTTCATGCTAAAGCCTAGGTCAAATCAGAGAGTTTGATCTTTCCCGCAATCCCGTGACTACCGCCGCTATTTTAACAGCGGCAACTCTGTGGTTAATTCGCCTCGCTGGCGAGAGTAGTTTCAAAAGGGGTATAACGGATCTGATTGATATACCACTCTTTTGGACCCGATGGCGTTTGCACTAGCACCTCATCATCCACTTGCTTGCCGATTAAGGCACGCGCCATGGGCGAGTCGATGGTGATATAGCCTAATTTTGTATCGAGCTCATCTTTACCGACGATCCGATAACGCACTCGATCACCGGCTTCACTTTCAAGCTCAAACCAAGCGCCAAAGAATATTTTGCCTTCCTGCTGCGGCGAGTAATCGACGATTTTTAATTCTTCTAACCGCTTAACTAAGTATCTGACTCGGCCATCAATTTGTCTTAACAAACGCTTGTTGTAGGTGTATTAGTACCACTCCAATAAGCATACTAAAAATATGTGAGTTATCAATTTAATGCTCTAGATCCAATGTTTTCTAGTTAATGAAGATACATTAGTACCACTAACTATATAACTTATACTAATAGACTCTGGGAAGTAAGTTATGCCTTTATATGTATAGGGTCTAGTTAAATGAACACTGGGTAACGTTAGGCATCAGAGTGAATTTATGTGGATTAGATAGGATCGTAATGTTGATGAGAACTAGATATGGCGCTGGGCTCAAGGTTTTTAAAACTTGGCCCCTTACTTATTTGAAGCATTACATAATCTGAGCATGTTTGAGCACTCCTTTTAACACGTGCTGATTTAACCTAGTAGATTGAGCGCTGAGCGAATGTGGTGAAAGTCAGTTAAACATTTAAACTAATCGCCGATATCTTTGCCAATCGAAACCACTTGACCAATAACTTTGATTTGGTCCTGTTTTTCCTTGTCGATATCTATCTTATCATAGATCTGATTATCACTAATCAGTCGCCAAGTGCTGAGCGTACTCTGAAAACGTTTCACGAGCAGTTCATCACCTTGTCTAAAAGCATAAATGTGTCCATCCATCGGCTTATTGCGGCCAACATGAATAATCAACGTATCATTATTGTTTATCGTTGGCTTCATGCTGTCGCCGCTGGCGAATATTAGCACTAAATCATTATGATTAAATTCACGTTCTTTCAACCAGTTAATACTTACAGGTTTGAATTTTGCGGCGTTCTTACGCTCAAGGTTTGGATAGATAAATGAACCATTCTCTATCTGCATCATATAGAGCGGGATCAGCTTAAAATCATTCAAAAAGTCAGGTTCAACGTATTGGATGGAATATCCACCTATTTCATCTTCAACGCCTTCAAACTCATTATTTAGCAATATTCTCTGCACGTCAGCTGGAAACAAACTAATGTGGTACTCTGTTGCTTTAGTGCCCCTTCTCTTTCGAGCCAGATGAGTTTTACCTTCTGCCAACTCCTTTAAATGATCCCTTGTCCATCTTGCCGATGTAGGAAAACTCCCACAACCGGACAATTCGGATGCCGTAAACCATGAAATCCGTTGCTCTTTACTATCAACGGATGTTCGATCTGCTTGTGCATTTTCAACATCCATTCCTTCTATCTTATTGTTTGAATTCTTGTAATTCATATTTAAACCCATAGTTTCAAGTTATACAAACGGATGCGACATCAAATAAACCATCCGTTACATTGACCAAACCATCCGTTTGATCAATTATTGAGTTACAAAGCGGAGCAACAAAGCGGAGTTACTAGGGTGAATAACAGAATAGTCTCTCAAATAAATGAACCTGATGGAAGTGATTGGCATCGTGCCGACATTATCGCCGCTTTAAAAAAACGCGGTTTGTCCGTTCGTCAGCTATCAAGGGACGCAGGTTTAAGCGAAAACACTCTAGCAAACGCACTGCGTTCACCTTGGCCTAAAGGCGAGGAGATTATCGCCACGGCCATAGGTATGACACCAGAACATGTTTGGCCTAGCCGTTATCGCTCAGTGCGCGCAGCGAGTGTCTTCGTATGTGGCTAATAGCAAGTAAATTAGCAGGCGTTGTTGGCTTGCCTAGTTCAGATAGAAATATTCGTGAGCAATTAAAAAAACTTGCCACTGAGAATCCAGAACTTGCCCGAAAAAGACAAGGGACTAAAGGAACCGAATACCATATCAGCCTATTACCGACTACAACCAAAACTGGCGATCAAGTGCTTGTCTTACCTAAAAAGAAAAGCCTGCAGTCCTATTGCCGTGAAGAACTTTGGTCGCGTTGGAATAAAACCAATCATGCCGCCCAGACTAAAGTACAATTTGCGTTACGCACAGTGCAAGCTGTGTTCGCACTTCAGCGTAATGACATCAAATTGATGGATGCGTATGACGTACGACATCTCTCTTAGCACGCTGCGCCGTCACTGCACCATGGTTAAAGGGATTGATGAAGCCGATTGGGCACCAGCCTTATTGCCGAAACACTTTGAAGCCTCACAGCCTTATGTTCTAAAGCGGTATGTACTGTACAAAGCTCATCAAGCGACTTCAACAACTAACTTACCGGCTCTCTTTACTGAAAAAGGAGCCTTGATCTCACATTTAAGATTTCTCTATACCAAGCGTCATAAATCTCAATCTTGGGTTGAACGCAATGTCTTTGCAGTAGAGCTGCTACTTAAATTTATAAATGCCCATATTAATACTTCGATATCAGCCACAGAGTTGCTTCGTTCTTTTGTCGATACTCTATACATCGGCTCAATAGATAATTCAAACTACGACCACTCTGGTTTGTACTGGCAATCAAGGAAGGTTGAAGATGTTAACGTACTACTTAGCCACATTAACTTCTATTGTGACTATCTAGACCAACAGCATGGCCATGAGTTACCTAATCTGAACCCATTAAGAAAAGCGACAAAAGCAGAGGAGAAAATGCGCTGGTGCGCTTACTATAAACGTCAGTCAAACTGTTTCTTAAACCACCTTAGTAACCCATCAAAACATCAGTTTACTATGGTCCGCAACATTAAGGGCCCTATAAATCATCTAGTGTCGATTGAATCAGTAAATCGTTTCCCAGAAGAGCATTTCGAACGTTTTTTACAATATGGTTTTCTCAACAATCGAAACAATGAGATGAATTTCGGAAGTCTGCTAATTGGAATGTTGATGCACTATGGGGGGCTTAGACTATCTGAGTGTTTCCACATTTATACCAGTGACATTGCTCTTGATAGTAAAGATGGGTCTGCAATAGTTTCGGTTTTTCATCCTAGTGATGGAGCAAGTCCGGAGCAAGGGTTCTCAAATCGCAGAGAGTATCTAAACGCTCGCTTTCGCCTGAAACCGCGTAATGAATACAAACGGTCCCACAGACTTTTCTCTGGATGGAAAGGGGCCCTATTAACAAACCGCAACTTGTCATTCGATGTTATGTTTTTCCCTAGTAGTAAGGCGATCGAATTCTGCTGGTTATTGCAGCAATACCTATCAGTAAGAATTAATGGCGAACATCCATATTTGTTCACAAATTCATATGGGGAACCAGAATCAAAAAAAAACTTTATTCAAAAGCACCAGCGAGCAGTGGAACGGATTGGACTTGTAACAGGGAAACATCTCGGAACTAGCCCCCACTCTCACAGACACTCGTATGGTTATAGGCTCGCGACCTCGGGGTTTAACCAGTTAGAAATTCAAAAAGCGATGCACCATAAGAGCCCAGAAAGTTGTTTGGTCTATATAAAACCTCAAGATTTTGAAATTAGAGAAAAAATTAGGGAGTTAGGCCTATGAAAAAATGTTTTTATGCTTCTCTAACCGAAGCCCAGCAAGCTGCCCAAGCCCTCGGTATCACCACAAGCGTAGAATACGTAAAGCGTTACCGAGAAGATCCGCGTTTGCCAAGCGCTCCGAGTGCAAACTATGCTGCCGAGTGGCAGTCTTGGACTCAGTTTTTCGGCAAAAAAGAGAAAGTTTTCTACACCTCCTACGACGAAGCCCAGCAGGCCGCCCAAGCTCTCGGCATAGCCACTCTGACGGAATACCAACAGCGTTACAATGAAGACCTGCGCTTGCCAAGCTCTCCTTACGCAACATATTCCGCAGACTGGCAATCCTGGCCCACATTTTTAGGCACAGACAAAAAATTCTATGCGGCCCTCATCGAAGCCCAGCAGGCAGCTCAAGCCCTCGGTATAGCCTCACGGCCAGAATACCAACAGCGATACCGTGAAGACCCGCGTTTACCCCGCAAACCTTACGCAACCTATGCCGCCGACTGGGAATCCTGGCCCAAATTTTTAGGCACAGACAATAAATTCTATGCGACCCTCGCCGAAGCCCAGCTGGCCGCCGAAGCCCTCGGCATCACTTCATCGGCAGAATACCAACAGCGATACAGTCAAGACCTGCGCCTGCCCAGAGTACCGAATGTGGCCTATGCAGCTGAATGGCAGTCCTGGACTCAGTTTTTCGGCAAAGAAGAGAAAGTTTTCTACGCCTCCTACGCCGAAGCCCAGCAGGCCGCCAAAGCCCTCGGCATCACTTCATCGACAGAATACCAACAGCGATACTGTGAAGACCCGTATTTGCCCAGCACCCCTCGTGTATTCTATTCCACCTACTGGCAGTCTTGGACTCAGTTTCTCGGCAAAGAAGAGAAAGTTTTCTATACCTCCTACGCCGAAGCCCAGCAGGCTGCCCAAGCTCTCGGCATAGCCACTCTGACAGAATACCAACAGCGATACAATGAAGACCAGCGCTTGCCAAGCTCTCCTTACGCAACATATTCCGCAGACTGGCAATCCTGGCCCACATTTTTAGGCACAGACAATAAATTCTATACTACACTCACCGAAGCACAGCAGGCCGCCCAAGCGCTCGGCATCACTTCATCGGGAGAATACCTAAAGCGTTACCGTGAAGACCCGCGCTTGTCCAGCTTCCCTCCTGCATTCTACTCCGCCGACTGGCAATCATGGATTCAGTTTTTCGACAAAGAAGAGAAAGTTTTCTACGCCTCCTACGCCGAAGCCCTGCAGGCTGCCCAAACCCTCGGCATCACTTCATCGACAGAATACCAACAGCGATACTGTGAAGACCCGCGTTTGCCCAGCTGCCCTCCTGTATTCTATTCCGCCGACTGGCAATCCTGGCCCACATTTTTAGGCAAACAAAATAAATTCTATTCCTCCCTCGCAGAAGCTCAACTGGCTGCCAAAGCCCTCAGTATCACCACTCAGGCAGATTACCAACAGCGTTACCGTGATGACCAACGCTTGCCCAGCAAACCGAGTGCGACCTATTCCGCAGACTGGCAATCCTGGCCCACATTTTTATGCAAAGAAAATAAATTCTATGCCTCCCTCGCCGAAGCCCAACTGGCAGCCAAAGCCATCGGCATCACGACTCAGGCAGATTACCAACAGCGTTACCGTGATGACCCGCGCCTGCCCAGCAGCCCGAATGCGACCTATTCTACCGACTGGCAAACCTGGCCCACATTTTTAGGCACAGAAAACAAATTCTATGCCTCCCTCGCCGAAGCCCAACTGGCTGCCCAAACCCTCGGCATCACCTCTCAGCCAGAATACCAACAGCGTTACCGTGAGGACCCGCGCCTGCCCAGCACACCGAATACGAACTATTCCGCCGACTGGCAATCCTGGCCCACATTTTTAGGTAAAGAAGAAAAAATATTCTATGTCTCCCTCACCGAAGCCCAGCAGGCCGCCCAAAACCTCGGCATCACTTCAGCGGGAGAATACCAACAAAGTTACCGTGAAGACCCGCGCTTGCCCAGCGCCCCTCCTGTATTCTATCCCGACGACTGGCAATCATGGTCTGAATTTTTACTGCCAAAGCAAATTAAAACACTTAATGAATTAAAGAACGCATGCAAAGTTTTAGGAATTAAGAATGCACTACAGTATCGTCACGTACAGAAAAACTATACGCAAATGCCCTCGAAACCTGATAAGAAATTTACAGATTGGATAGATTGGTATGATTTATTAGATATTGCAAAACCATATGAACTTCATGAGCTTAAAAAAATTGTTCAACTCAATCTATGTACATCTCTAGCTGATTATAAAAACTTACGCAGCAAACTGAACGACCCCAAAATGCCAGTATCTCCAATTGAGTATTATGAAGGTGACGGCTGGACCAACACCTTTGATTTCTTTGGAGTAAAGAGACCTTATCAAGTCCGATATTTTGAGCCTGAATGGAAACCATGGGGTGATTTGATTACTGAGTTTTTGAAAACTGCAAAAGGAGGGGACACTAAAGTCAAAGACCTTTGTGAATTTGTCCGAGAATACATTGAACCCAATATGTTTGAAACCTCTCCACTTGACTACCTCACTCACGGCAAAACCAATATTCAACCCATGCTTGAATTATTTGAATCAGTACCTATCACTCGTAAGAAAAAATGGCTCTTTTCAATCAATGAATTTTTAGACTGGATCATTGTAAAATTCTTAACAATTGAGGATTACGATACAGGTGAAGTATCTTGCATAAAGGGAGCAAAAACCCATTTTATAACATCAATTTTGATGGGGAACAAATACCGATTGCACTTAATGAAACCAACAAATTAGCATTACCTTATCAATTTGTAAAAAGCGCTCGAGAATGGATTCTGCCTCCAAACTCAATGCTCAAACAAACTAGTTACTCGGAACTCCACCATCTTCATAAGTTTCCAGCCGACTGGATTGCAATCGATGATTCATTCGTAATAGATCCTTCAGACCCAGACTGTGTAACTAAAGTAGAAGGCAACAAAAAGTTCCTTTGGTTACCAATATATTGGACCTACACCTATGCATTAATGCAATTACCTGCAAGAGGAAGACAAATTGTCTATTGCGACTCAGGTGAAGCTGATTCAGAGGTGCCCGAAATTCAAAACAATAGCATTATATGGCAAAAAAATCGAAACAGGCTTGCGGGCCTAACTAAACGACAAAGCATGGTGAGCAAAACAAAAGATAATGACTTTGGCGTTTATTACACATCAAATAAAACCAACTTTAATGGTGAAGGTTATGCCATCCCATTTATGCCTCAAGAGTTGGCTTATTGGCTCATCAAGTTAAGAAAATGGCAAGAGAAATACAACCCAATTGATGCTCCCACCAAATGGTTTTATTGCACACGAACTAACTTAAACGAGATACAAAGAAAACACAAAGGCATTAACTGCTTTCTTTTTAGAGATTATCAAGAAAATGAACCAGGAACATTTAATGGCCGCTTAGCCTCAAGACTTGCAGCTGCACTTTTCTTTACATCTGAAGATCAATTAGTCTCAGCAACTTATGCCGAACAAAACTTTAAGGAGTGTCACCATAAACTTGCGCAGCAACAGGGTATAGCTCTTACCAACTTTAAGTCCGCTTACACACCACATTCTATGCGCGTCAGCCTAATTAATGCTTACGCTTATGAATTCGGCATGCCACTAGAAGTAATTATGAAGCTAGTTGGGCATTCGTCGATTGTCATGTGTATTTACTATATGAAAAGTGGCAAAACAGGCGCAAATATTCGAGAGCGAATAGAACTTGGAGAGAAACAAGCATTAAGCCAAGGCGCGGAAACTTTAAGAAGTTTCATTGAATCACAACGAGTTGAACAGTGTAAAAGCCAGTTGGTAGCAAATAATCCAGAATTTCTGCAAACCATAGATAATATTCGGCCAGCCTCCAGCTATCTGTTTAAGGACTTTGGCATGTGCCCTGTTGGTGGTGCATATTGTAGCGAAGGTGGAGTACCGGTTGCAGTAAAAGCGAATATCTACCACCCAGTCAATTCGGGTTATCTAGGAGAACAAAATTGTATTCAATGCAGGTTTTTTGTCACAGGACCCGCTTTTATGATGGGACTGACGGCACTTTTTAATGAAATTTGTTTAGCCGTTAACACTCAATCACATCGCTATGCAAAGTTAGAAAGTGAGCTAAATCAAGCAGTCACCCAAATTCATGTACTCTCGCATGAGATCTACCAACAAAAAATCCAAAACGAGCACTTGGTTAAGCTCGAACAAGAAAAACTGCAGCTCCAAGCCATAAGACGGAAACTAAACTCCGAAATAGAGACTAGAGCGAAGAAAATGGATTTATACATGTCTGATATGAACTCCATCCATAAGCACCTGATTAGTTGCAAAAAGATACTCAATCAAGAAAAACTATTCGACTGTTCAAAATTGCATTTACTCGTACCACACGAATTTGAAGTAAGTTTTGAACTGAATGATGTCAGTGGTTTTCAGCAACTATCAGAAGTATGTGAAAATGCTGAACTGTATCATAGTTGTAGCGACGAATTAGCGGTTACAAGACGCAGCCAAGCACTCGATAAAATGCTGATCCAAAATGGATTAAATCCGCAGTTTGTGTTCCTTAGTGAGGAGCTGCAACTTGTGGTCGGTAATCAAATGACTCAATTAATGCTCACAAGACTACAAAGCTGGGAAAAGATCGATAAACTTATTAATGGCAGTTTAGTGTTAAACGACTTCACAGAGGCGGAAAGATTCTCTAGTCGCGATATAAAAGAGCTGTTTGCGAGCTCAACCCCTCTAAAGTTGGTAAATTAAGATGTTAGAAATATCTCCTCAAATAGTACTGGAACAACTAAAAAAGCAAGTCTCGAACAAAATTCAAGCCTCACTCGAGGCTATCTATCTCATTTGCGAGGAGCAACAGCAGCGTGGACTGAATGAATTTAGCTATGCGACAATCGCTCGCCTTGGTAAAGGTCGCGGAGTACCTGCAGCACAAAGCATTCGCAATAAAACTGGCGAACCTTATCGTAGCTTGATTGCTAGCTTTGCCAACTTAACTCCGAAGTCGAATAAACCAGTCGCAAAAACAAACAAAGGGCAAAGTTACGCTTGGATTGATGAGCTGAAGGATCCGATTGTAAGACTGCAAGCAAACATACTCTATTCCCAAAAGCTTACAGCAGAAAGATTAGTAAATGAAATTGTCCCAATTAATCAAGTTATCGAGGTTTTTGATGGTGCAGCAACTGCATCAGTACAGGCCAAGCTGACTGACTTGGAAAGAGAAGCTTTTGAATACCTTATTTCTACAGAGTTTATGCGACGGCAACAATTGGAGTTCGGCCCAAATGGCAGTATATTGTCGTTCAATAGCAAAGACTCTGTTTTCCCTGTAGCAACAATTGATGCCATTAAAAAGGCATTACAGTATTTGTAATCAAGGGATGGGTGCAACAACTTGAAAACTAACTTAATAACCCGTGAAGGTTTTGAAAAGCTCAATACAGAACTTAACTACCTTTGGCGTGAGTACAGACCTGAGATCACTAAAAAAGTGACTTGGGCAGCGAGTCTTGGTGATCGCTCAGAAAACGCTGACTACAAAGAAAATAAGAGGTTACTTAGACAAATCGACTCTCGTGTCAGATTCCTAAGAAAGCGAATTGAAGCCGTTAAAATTGTTGAGTATTCCCCTCAACAAGATGGAAAAATATTTTTTGGTGCTTGGGTTCAAATCGAAAATGACGCTGGTGATATGAAAAGCTTCCGTATAGTTGGTCCTGACGAGATCTATGGAAGAAATGACTATATTTCGATAGATGCCCCAATGGCTCGCGCTTTGCTGAAAAAAGAAGTAGATGACGAAGTTGTGGTCAGTACACCATTAGGTGAACATACCTGGTATGTAAATTCTATTTCCTACCAAAACCCTCAAATAGAGAATGATCAATAGCAAAATCTGTTTAAAAAAAGCTTCACATGAAAACCGGTGGGGGGAGGATGTAAAAAAATCATGACTATTTTTCACATCCCAGAATTCCGATACAAGACTAGTCGCAACTAAATTGTACAGTAACCTTACCGGTCATTGTAAAGCTAGATCAACGACACTGACCTAAATTTAGTCGATCTTAAAGCTAGGCATTATTAATATATTTGTACTTCTTCTAGGGCTTTTTGAGCTAGATTTAGGAAAGAAATATAAAGGCTTTGCTCCACTTAGTACATGTTTCTCCCAAGCCAATTGCCTTCTCTTTTTTTCCTTTGCTAACTTGTCATACTCTTCACTCATACCGCTACCTACTTAAAAGCTAATATTGTTAAGTTAAATAGTGAACCCGACCACTTTGTTTATAAAACATACAATAAACATATTTTGATTTATGTACAAGCAGTCAGAAAAAATAGGAGCTTCACCCCCTTGAGCTTTCTATGAGACTTACATATTAGGCTTTCAATTAGCAGTGTTAAAGCAGCTAATGTTAAGGGCACATTTAATTGCATTTTTATTAAAAGGGATCATCCCAACCTCAAAATATAGATGACTTAACACTAGTTTAGGCGGAAGATACGAGTTTTATGAAATAATGAGTTGATGGATGAAAACAGAGGATCTGATATGCAAGAAATTGATTTTAACGGTTCAAGTGCTACTCGGATTGGGATGAGAACTTCATTGAAAATCTTGGAAAAATGGGGCTGCAATCAGGATCAAGTTCAGGCTTTACTCACACCTCCCAAAAACTATAACGACCTTGATTTTAAACAAGTGAGTTTCAATCAAGAACAAATTGAAAGAATTAGCTATACCGGTGATCAATGAAGATGCTTGATTTTCAGTGAAATGAGGATCAAGCTAACGATTATGAAACTACTCCTTACTCCTGAACAAAAACAAGTCCTAGAGACCCAGCATGCTCAAACGCGTGACGGGCGTATTCGTGACCGCATCAAAGCAGTACTGCTTGCATCCGAAGGCTGGACCCCGGCAATGATTTCTCAAGCATTACGCATTCATGAAAGCACTGTACGTAATCACCTTGCCGATTACAC